>CADAHD010000086.1 GCA_902787595.1 uncultured Lachnospiraceae bacterium | reverse complement strand
TCCATAAAGAGCATGATCATCACCATAAAAACACCGATCATACTTCTGCTTCTTTTTGTACGCATAGGCTGTACCTCCTTTAGAATTTGCTGCATTATGACTATAGTTTCGCAGATCACTGACCGTAGCTTATACCGTCAAAGATATCCTCAATCTCTACACCGTCTATGGTCTGTCCCTTGCCGTCTTCCCCATCGAGATAGAAACGGACATGCTTTCCGTCATCAGTTTCAAAATCAACCCACTGAGTGGGATCCACAGCATAGAAATATATCTTAACTCCCTTACTCAGAGTAGTGGTTGTATAACTCTCATCATCAACATTATCACGAAGCTCCGCATCAACAGACTGCTTTACGGTAAGATAAGGCCTGTTGTTTGTGGTATCAACAAGATAATATGCATCCGTGCTGGCGGGCTCCCCGGATCTGCTGATATAATAATATCTGTAGATAGTGTATGTTGACATCAGATGGCACTTCTCATATATACGGAAGTTTAAGGGATCCATAGGCACGCCGTATCTGATACCTCCGGGGTACTCTGCCGTAAGCTGCGGCTTGCCGTTATTAAGCGAATAAATATTCAGACCATAATAACCCTCTCCGTAACTCTTATTTACCATAAGATATCTCTCTCCATCCAGGCATGCCACCCAGAAAGAACCGGGGGGATAGGATTCGACCTTCTCGCTGTACTCCTTGCCATTCAGATCTATGACCAGTTTGGTACGGTATCCGCTTTCATCCTCGTCAGTAAAATAAGCACTTAAGGTATCCTCTGAAAAAGGAATGGTATCTCCCATTGCTTCCAGATTTATGATGAAATTATTGCTGCATTCCGTATACTTTTCATCTGCAAGTCCGGGATAATCCGCGTAGCTTAAAAATACCGTCTGATGCCCTGATACATAAGGCGCCAGCTCATAGATCTGGAAATAGAAGGTAAGTCCTTCATATCCTATAGAGAAATTAAGATCCCCATTCATGCTTATGGATTCTTCAATGGTTTCCGCAAGAGTATCCGCCTGGAAGAACATCTCTGCGTCATATTTTTCGAGTAGCTTTTCTTCAAGGATGCCCGGAAGCTCATTGATCATGCTGTCCGATACCACATCATGTATATGAAGCTCCTCTCCTGTAAGAGAATCAAAATTAACAGGTATATAATAGTACGATCCGTGAACCCCGCCGCTGTACGATTCATCATAGGACAGAAGGCTGGTAACTACTGTATCCGCCCTTACCACATTTACGTCATAATCCTCATAACTGGTATAATAAAAGGACGGAGCCATGCCTTCTCCGGCTTCCCCGTTAGTCATTTCCTCTTTCATCCCCAGCATCATCTCAACGGTCTGGTCAAAAGACTCACCTGTCACATAAGCTTCTCTTTCAGAGCTGAACTTATCTATGGCCTGCTTAAGTTCCGGCAGGTCATCATCCAAAAGCTCAATATGTGTGGCTTTAGCCGTAACCAGCGGCTGATCATCTTCATAATAGTAGTTAGATACCGCATCTGTTGAAAGCTCTAGCAGTCTGTAATCGATATCCTTTGCAACAGGCGCCTCTGTGGGCGTGGGCTCTTCAGTGGGTTCCGCCACCGGCTCAGGTTCCTGGGGTGCTTTTGTGGGTTTTGCTTCTTCCTCTTCTTCCTGCTCTATTTTCCCACGATTGCTGTCGTTACCGCTGTCACAGCCTGCCAGCAGGGATGCCGACAATACTGCCGCTCCCAGCAATCTGACGATCGTCTTTCTTTTCAAAATCTTCTCCTCCTGTGAATTTAAGTTTATGTATTATACCACAAAACCCACGTTATTTATATCTTTTCTTTAGCGTATGCCCCTCATACAGACCTTTCTTCTTTATAGTGCTCCCGGTCAAAGACAGGAGTATTTTTATTATATTTATTCCCTATATATCCACTCCTGTTATTCACATCTGCTATCATAACCAGATTTGAACATGCTCTTGTAATGGCAACGTAAAGGTTCTTTGCTCCCGATCCCTTTTTATATATATCACAGAAAAAGTTATCATTATCGAGGAACAATATAACATCATCAAATTCTATGCCTTTGGCATTTGCTACATTGAGCACCCACAAACCGGTATCTGCTATCTCATTACTGTATACTTCGACTCCCATGTCTGTCAGTAACCGGCTGATCTCCTTAAGATTTCTTCTGCCCTTATTAAAACCAAGGATCACTCCCACTCTGCGCTCATTTATCTTCAATCCGCCCACTATCTTTTTAAGAGTCTCTATCTCCTCTTCTTCATTATTACATAATACCAGCTTGGGCAACCCCCTGCTGACGGCAGTGTCATCCGGCAACACAGCACTGTCCATCTTTGAACCTATATCGTTTGCAAGCGCCAATATCTCCGAAGACATGCGAAGCTGAATATTAAGCTCAAGTTTTGTAAAATGCTTATTACATATCTCCTCAAGTCTCGCCTGTTTCTTTTCCCAGGTATCATCATCTGCAAAGATCTCCTGCGATGTCCCGGCAACAAGAGTCAGACTCTTTTTTGCAAGCTGTGCAAAAAGATATAATTCTTCAATAAGAAAATCCTGAGCCTCATCTATAAGTACATGATCCTTTTTTAATCTTTCAAGATCAGGACGCTTTATGATATCAGCCGCAAATCCGGTGATCTCCTCCTCTGTTTTTTCATCAAAAGCTTTCCCACCGTTAATATAATTAACCGGCGCACCATATACTTTTAAATAAAAACGGTCTTTCCGCATAAATACGCACTGTTCGTCATTCTCTTCATACCGGGCAAACTTGCCGTTTGAAAGCATATGCGTATAATTATCAAGCATGTTTGTGGTGCCGGTAATAAATAACACGGATTCTCCGGCTTCCAAAAGCTGCTTCGCCCTTCTGCATAAAGCCAGGCTCTTTCCTGTTCCCGCCGATCCGCTTATCAGAAGCCATTCCGCTTTGCTGTTTACGCATTCCTGCTGCCCGTTATTTAATTCTTTTTCCATTGTTTCTGCCATTTCTTTTCTCTCCTTCTTAGATTATAATTTTTCAATTGCTACCCGGGGCTTATCGTTGATCTCTTTGCTTATATCTGTTTTAAGTGAAGCCATAAAAGCCTCTGCATCTTCATCTGACATGGTATTCCATTTGTCTACCTGCTTTTTACCGTATCTGACAAAATCTCTTTTACCCACAGGTTTATCAAACCATCCTCTGTACAGAAGGCCGGTATCTATCATCTTGCTGATCAGTATCTCGATATCAGCAACGCCTGTCTCCCGCAAACATCCGTAAAATGTGAGCCGGTCGAGACTTCCCCAATTCCTTCTTCTTGTCACGCTCTCTTCTTCTGCTCCTTTAAGAAACGCCAGCAACGTTCTTTCCTTTACCGATACATAATTTGTTTTTTCATATATCTCTCTTATCGACATAAATACCTTATAAACCGGCGCTGCTGTATTTCCCTTATCATCTATGATATATGCGCTCTTTAAATACTCTTTTCTTGCCTGTTCTATTTTTTCGTACTTTTTCAGCTCTTCACAGACATACTTTATTTCCCTTATGCTCCTTTTTTCATCTGCCTTATTGTCTTCGATCAGCTCACTGCCTGCATATCGCGACAAGCTGTCTTCTCTTCCCAGCAGATATACCCTGTTTTTTGTTCTGGTCAGGGCTACATAAAAAAGCCGGCGTTCTTCGGGATAATCAATAACTTTCATTTCTTCAGACCAGAGTTTATTTCTTAACCTGATCGTATTTTCCATGGTTTCCTTCTTATTGACCAGACTTAAGATATCGTCATCTTCTTTTGTGCAGGGAAAGCCATATCCTTTCTTATCTTCGTCCATTCCCAGAACTATTACATCTTCTGCTTCAAGTCCTTTGGATCTGTGCACAGTCATATATCTGATATCAGTCATATCCTTAAGCTCTTCATCCACAGGCCTAAGATGCACACCATCTGCATCCATGGTAAAGATATGTTTCATCTCCATCATATCCGGATCATCATCAAAATGAGGAAACCTTCCGTTCAGATTATTCCCGTTAAATCTGAAACGCCCCAATATCAGCACACTGCCGTCAACTTTTCTTCCGTCTTTTATACGGTCCTGTTTCAGTCTGCGAAGCGCTTCACAGCATGCCCATACCTCACTTCCTTTCTCATAGCTTATTACATTGACAGGATTTAATATCTCCTTACCATTTTCATACTGTTTCTTTGAACGAAGTTCTTTTCTGATCTGCTTCGGATTCTTGCTTACAAAATCCCCTGCAATATCTATAAGCGCCTGGGGGTTGCGATAAGTGTTTACCAGCTTTATACACTCATGATCGTCACCTGCTTTTGTTAACTCCTTAAAGCCGGTAAACAGATCCACCTTTGCTCCACTGAAAGCATATATGGCCTGCCAGTCATCACCCACAACCATCAGCTGCTTGAATTCTTCTCCGCTATAACTGATCAGCGCCTTTATCAGATTAAATCTCTGAAGAGAAATGTCCTGATACTCATCTACAATAATATATTTGTATTTTCTGACGGAAGCACTCCGCTTGTCTTCAGCCATTTTTAGTAACCGCGCTTCGGCATCGTTTATCATATCCGAAAAGTCAAGCAAATGTTTATCACAGAGGTAATCCCGGTATGCAGTAAACAACGGCTTGCAGATCTCCAAAAACAGTACCGTGCGCGCGCTTTCGGCTTCGTCCTTCCATACATCAAATGCATCTTCTTTTAACCCGTTTATCTTCATCTGTTCAATAAAAACCCGGAGAAGATTTATCAGATTTTCACCTTCTGCTTTAATGCCATCCGTAGAAAAGATCTCATTTAAACCTGTCTTAAGATCGTCCGTAGGTTCTTCTTCATCCGTAAAGTTTGCAGATTGATCGCATTCAAAAAACTGCTGCAGCGAATCAGCAAAATCTTCATCATATTCCTTATCTGATATTTTTGCACGTATACAATCTGTCAAAAATATCTTAAGCTTTGTGTCTTTTACATCACCTTCATGTCCCAGAATAGCATATCCCAGAGCATGAAAAGTAAATATATGACATCCGGGTATAATCTTCTCTCTTAATTCTTTTACGGTTTCCCTCGAAAAGGAAAGGACCAGAATATCCCGGGGTTCTGCTTCAAGGCATTCCGTAAGATATCTTACTTTTGCGCTTACCGTCATGGTCTTTCCCGCGCCTGCTCCGGCCACTACCTGCTCATATTTTTTACTGCAGAGTACAGCGTCTATCTGCTGATCATCCAGATCATATCCGTCTTGATTGATAGTTCGGACAATATTTCTTCTCATCTCTTCACTGTCGAATCGATATGCGTCCGTTTTGATCATCTCATCTATGTATCTCTTTAACTCACTTATCTCATCATATTTGAAGATCTTAAACTCCCTTGTATAACGCACTTCTCCCTGCTGCTTCTTTTTAGAATCTGTCTTAAGCGCTTTTATGGTTTTTACTTCTTTAAGCCAGTCCTTATGCCAGCCTACAGCAACTGCAGTATCTGTCTCATCGCATTGCAGTGATATCTGGATATTATCCTTGATAAGCTTTCTTTCGTACTGTCCCAGAGTATCAAAATCAAATTCGCCGTTTTTAAAATGATCATCTCTTCTTTCCCAGTCATAGCCTATACTTTTACCACTGTCATGATCGATAATATATCCGTCATTTCCAAAGGTTTCTTCCGGATTAGGGATAAACTCCAAATTAGGGCACTCTCTGCAGCTGTTAAACAGCTCTGCAAAATGATCCATTGTTTCATTGTGAATTTCATACGTCGATTCTCTGTACATGTAATACCTCCTTCAATACTCACTGCTTGCCATACAGGATTTCTCTCATCTCATCCGTATCCAGACGGGATCTGTCGAGAAGCGCTTCTGCTAAAGCTTCTATCTTTTCCTTATTCTCTGCGATGATCTTTTCCGTGATATCCATTTCACGTTTTAAGATACTGTTGAGCTTTTCATAATACTGAGCCGCAACAGGTGATTTCATCATCATCTCAAGGGGCAGCGTCGCCATAAAATCTTCTTCCATTCCATACCTGCAGAGCAAATCTCCGACTATATCCGTTGCGCTCTCCAGATCATTGGAAGCGCCTGTCGTAAGGCCTTCTTCCATTTTTTCGGAAAATATTATCTCTGCCGCGCGCCCTGCCAGTTTAATGCGGATCAGTTTAAGAAGCTCATTCTTTGAATAACCTGACCTGGTCTCATCGCTTTTCTGCCTTACCATTCCAAGATATCCGCCACGCGCTATTATGGTTGCATACTCCGGCAGGAAACGGCTATTGGCGCCTTCATCACAATAGAATCCCATAAATGCATGCCCTGCTTCATGGAGCGCTGTAACACGTATATGCTCTTTTGCGTAGTTACGTTCTTCACCATACACTGCTTCTTCAAAGCAGGTGAAGAGCATTTCCTTATTGGGCTGTGTATCGGTTTCCGCCGCGCGTCCTATTGTCTGCTCCAATACCGTCTGTATTTCCGAGAGCGAATGGCCCGCAGTAAGGAAAGCAAAATCAATGATGTCGTCATCCGAAAGGCCGTTAAAGTTATAAACCATGTTTTTCAGCTGTTCCTTTTTCATCTTTACAAAATCGACTCTTTCATCGCGGTCCGGCCATCTCATATATACCTTTTTACTGAAACGGCGCAGCAGCGCATCGTCAAGAAATACATTTCTTTCACCCAGATTGGGGGCTTTGGCCGCATTGGTTGCCGCTATTACAAAGACGGGTTTGTCACTCTTGTCAAAACCGTCCATTTCGGTAAGGAGCTGTTTGGTGATCTCGGGATAATTACGCCCAACCCTGCTGTCCAGCGCAAAGCTCTCGATCTCATCGATAAAAACTATGCTGGGGGCATATTTTCTTGCTATGCGGAACACTTCTGCCATGGACTTTTCACCGTTAATGAACTGCGTTCCCGTAGCGCTTACAAAAGGACAATCTGCTTCTCCGGCGAGAGCCCTTGCCAGCTTGGTCGGATCCTTTATGAACTTCACAAAGCGCCTGAGCTCTTCTTTTGCAGATTCCCCACCCACAACAGAATCAAAACTGTCTTTACTCAGCTTTTCATCATCTACAAACAATTCCTGCGCCTTTGTATCCATACTGCGTACCAGACGGAAATCATGCAGCCTTACGGTTATCACAGCTTCATCATCATTACTTTCTATCATGTTTCCGCTTTCAAACTCCAGCGCTTTTCCTCTGGAATGCAGCCATGCCAGTTTACCGTTCAGGAAGATCTCATACAGTGTTGCATAGATCATATTTGTACGTTCTTTGGCATTTGCGGCATCAGCAAGTTTAAGTATGCCTTTTACTCCCCGCTGACGCAGTTCCTGCAGATCCACAAAGCTTATGCGGTGCTTATCGTGCAGTTCGACGCAGTATACGGGCGGTTTGCTCCTCTGTTTGGAAAGCCAGTCGATAACACTGTTTCCTATCGTATCCAGATTGCTGAGCCCCTCAAGAGACTGTCCCTTCTTTTTCTCACGCATAAAAGGGTCAACGATTATCGCTGCAATATTGCTCTCCCTCAGTTCTTTTTCTATAAATGATTTATAATCCCTGTCTTCCTTTTCGGCCTGAACATGTATTACGGAATATTCTTTATTTGCCGCCTTTATCTTTGACAGGTCCGCCTGATTGCAGACTACCAGTACCACCGGCGTTTCCTGTGGTCTGGTAAGCTCCTTTGCCAGGTCATTTTCTTCCACATCAAAATGGATACTGATGCTTTTTCCTCCGGTCTGCTTTTCATATTTCTTCGGATTTGCCCCGGCACGTTCCGATATATGGAAAATGCTGTCTTTTATAAAGTTTTCGCTGCGGGCCGCAGCAACGCGGGCATCCAGATCACCTCCCATATGATAAAGGAAGAGATAGGGCAGGAGCGAGTTATCGTATTGGCACTTCATTCTCATAGTTTCTTCAACAATATCTGCTCCCTTCTCCATACCCTTCCTGATTATGGGTACCAGTTTAGCCGGATCCATATGATCAAAACCTATAATGCTTCCCTTGCTTAATCGGGAGAGTATCTCCGCAGGCATCTTGGGAGTACCGTCCCCATTCAGGTCTTTTTTAAGAGCGTCAAGTATAGTCGCTTCGGAAAGGGCCGATATGGACATTCCTCTTTTTTCTTCATAGAAATCTCTGCCGGCGTTTGTAGTAAAGATTATTGTAGTATGCGTAAAATCCACATCCGCCTGCGTATACAGATCGCGCAGGTAACCTCCTTCAAGTATCGAAAGGAAAAGATGTATTGTCCTTATGTGAGCCTTTTCTATCTCATCAAATACCAGTATGGCGTTTTCGTTTTCTGACACAAAGGAAGTAAGATCTCCTTCCTTAGAATCCTTCCAGGTCGGTTCAAATCCCACCAGACCGTTGAAAGAATTGTGTCCCGCATATTCGCTCATATCAAAAACTTTAAAAGGACGCCCGCTCAGTTCTCCTGCCGTCTGCGCCAGGAAAGTCTTACCGACTCCCGGAGGTCCCACAAAGAGAAAAGATCCTTCGGGTCCGTGCTGCTTTTCATTCTTTCTGAGCTGCGCATTGAACAGTTCCTGGATAAATCTTCTGACTGCGGTATCCTGTCCTATTACTCTTTCCGAGATCTCTTTCTGAAGACCGGTATATTTCTGCGACAGCTTTACAAAGTCAAAGCTTTTTTCCTCCTTCTCCTTTACCTTCATATAATCAAGGCAGAAATACAGCATTTCCCTGGGGCTGATGAGATGTCCCGTTGACCTGGGGTTCATAAAGTACTTCTTCATCTCATCTATAAATTCCCTGTCTTTATCCTTTTTGGCTGTTACATACTGCCATACAGCTTTTTTATACCACTCGCAGAATGCTCCCAGGGGATCTTCATCATCTTCATCTTTCTTCTTATATTCAAAATGGTAGATCCGCATGAAGAGTTCGATCAGTTTTTCCTGTTCTTCTTCTTTGATTCCGTCAGAGATCTCCCTGCAGCTTATAACCATGTCCCTGAATCTTTCGTTCTTGATATAACTGTCTATCTTAACGCAGAACTCTTCAGTTTTCATATTTCCGCTTTTCAGGTCATCTGCAATTTCGATCAGATTTTCTCTGAACACCCTCGCAAAATAGATACTTTCAAGAAAACCCAGGATAAATAATTCAGGACGCAAAAGGTCATCTAATTCAATCTCTCTTGAATCCTTGCCGTCTTTTCCGGCCACTTTGGGTCCTGCACTGTACTCCCATAAGACCATCCCGGCCATCGACCATACAAGATCGTCCACATATTTTTTGTATTTCCAGATCCAGGTATGAGCTGTTGCCATGCATAAACCTCCTTTGTATGTTTATAGTTTATATAACTATTGCTGTCTCTATCTATAGCGCGCTTTCTCTTGCCTGCCCCCTATGTCCGTATTATAATACAATCATCTTTGTATTATATGGAGACCTTTATGAAAGAAATCAACTGGCCAAAGCTTACAGCAGACCTTATAAGTATAAATCAAATGCCCGAATGTAATAAAAGAGATTTACAGATACAGGAGATATTAAATCATCTCTATCCTATCGATTTTGATCCGGACTCCAAACTGTGCCCTTTTATGTCCCTTGTCCTTAAAAGATTCATATCCTTCTGTTCCGCAAGAAAAATCAAAATAACTTCCAGACAGGCACAAGATCTGCTGCCGGCATGCCAATGGGGCATTTATCAAAATCTCCGCAACTACGATCCCCACTGCAAAGATGAAAAAGACCGCGAGTTGGAATTCTTTCTTATAAAAGGCTGCATAAACGATATGCTAAAGCTATATAATCAGGATCACCCGGCCAGAGAGCTGCTTTTGCTTGACCGCCCCGTCAATAATGAAGATCCCGACAAGGCCGCCATAAAGGATATAATGGCCGATATCAATACTATGACACCCGAAAACATAGTCGCAGGGTTACAGAGAAATCAGGAGAACATCGATAAAATGTTTCCCGAGGATCTATATTCCCGTGAAGAACAGATGCTGATCAGCCTGATCGTTCTGCATATCAGTGTCAACAAGGATACGATAAAATGGACCCTGGATAAGTTTAAAAGTTATCAGGCACTGCAAAATGATCCCGAGCTGTTCGATACATATGAAAAAGGTAAGGCACTTACCCATATGCTTGACAGCATCATGCAGTCTGTCATTAACGGAAATGACCATAATATTTCCGAATCCGGACTGATGCAGTTTTTGTGCCGCGAACTCCCCACTGTTCAAAATACTTACTGTTCCGATCAGGGCAAAAATACCGTATATACAAAAAATTATATCAGTTGCTGCGTATCCCGTATCTACCGTAAATGGAAACAGGTACAAGCCTCTACTGTTCTTTTACCAAAAGTTCGGAATACAGTCTGCTCATCTTAAATACAGCAGGACAGCTGCTCATTCCCTTTATATTTATATCCCTTAATAAACGCCTTGCGGTCGCTACTGCTTCAACATACTGAAAATTATGAATCGTATAGTATTCGTCGCAAACACTGCGTATCTTTGTTTTATCACCTCCTGCCATTTCCAGATATCTTTTGAAACGTCTGACATCTTCATCCAAATGGCTTTCCGCCTCATATATCACAGAAGCTTTGCCACTGCAAAATCCCTTCGCATCATTTAAAGCCATCACGGCCAGAGTACAGGGAAAGTCTTCCTCCCATTCATCATCGGAATAATAATTCTTACCTATGATGCACAGGCTTACAGCTGTATATCTGTCTGTCCTCAGAGGAATGAAGATGTTCCTGCATTCCTCACTGCCCGGAGTTTCCTTATCCATGCCTTTTTCGATAAAACCGAAAAACAGATCCATCTGAGCCTGCGTATCTTCTTCATCTGAATCCTTCATACCCTTTTTTGAATGGAAAAGATCGCTGAAATACGGATCCTCTTCACAGGCATTCACCAGATCTCTGTCTATCGTAGTCAGTATCGAATTGCGCTTCTCCCCGATATAGCTTTCAACAGCCCTCTGTATGCATTTATCCGTCAGTTCCTTCTGCATTTTTTCCAGCGTTTCATCTACATAATCTTTTCCTGCAGGGTCCAGACGCTTCTTTATTTCAGATATACTCCTGCCTATCTTTGCGGGTGTCAGATCTTTTATATCAGTACTGATGGGCTGTGCGTCGATCCCGTCACTGATAAAACACAGCCAGTAACCGTTCCATCTGTCGATAAAATCCAAAAGCCCTGTCTTATCTTTGGGAATAAATATCTGCAGCTTTCCTTTTTTGAGCATAAGCTCCGTAACAAGCTCAAGATATCTGAGTATATCTTTTTCATCCCCGCCGGCAGCTTTTTCATATGCCGCAGTCAACTGTATATAATACTCCGTATGAATAGCCATACGCTTTTTGGTATCTGCTTTATTCGCAGCTTCCTTCTGCAGCTCGCTTTTCTTACAGGCAAAAAGCACCGATCTTTCCGGCATCACTTCGTACTGTTTATACAGCTTATCGAAAAGTTTTTCCGTGAAGCTTTTTTGTTTTTTATCGCATCCTTCTGTCATTTATTTTTCCCCTGGCGTAAACGTGCTTCACTGACAGCTTCATACAGACTTTCGTAAACAGCCATAAAATCGTCATCATTCATATAGATCGTTTTATCATTATTTTTAAGCCATGCATTTATCTTAGCTTCCACATTCTTAACAAAATCCTTATCTTCAACCGTGGTTATCTCATACAGATGTTCATATTTATTTATGAATTCCTGCTTTGCGGCAAAGAAGATCATCAGTCGTTTCTTTTCTTTTTCGTATCTTTCCTTATATTCCTCATCATCGGGATCTCCCAGGGAATACTTTGAAAACCACTCCCTTTCTTCTATCCACCATTCATCTTCATGTTTATGGTCTTTATAATAATCCTCCCTGCTTTGGGGATCTCCTTTATAAAAATCTTCCTCTTCCTCATCCCTGATGGCTGCCACTACGCTTGCCTGATGGACTGCTTCCATTTCTTCTTCGGTAAACATATCATCATCCCAGCCAAACAGGCCATCATCATCGATATCTTCCGGCATCTCTTCTTCATCTTCATCGTCCAATTCTGTTTCAGCTTCTGTCTGTGACGCCTTTTTTTCTGCTTCTTCGCGATGTTTTTCTATCTCTTCCTTTAGCGTATTAGGCCTAAACGGATCCGGAAATACCAGTCTTTTTCCGCTAAGGAGCATATACACGGTCTCTATCGTAGCCTTCATGGATCCACTGACCACGGTGGGTAAATAAACATCCTTACTCGCATTAAACTGCATTATAATGCTTGCAAAACTGTCATCTTTTACCGCCTTGACAAGTCCTCCTTCCCTTACTCTGCTGATACCTGCCTGAGCCGCGCGTATCACAACATATAACAGAGTTGAAAGATAATCCTCTTCCCTCTTACACCGCTCAGTGCTACTGTACATATACATATCAGCCTCACTGTAATCCGCCATCACCAGCTGATCTATCAGTTTGGTCATTTTCCCGTCACTGTAATGTCCGTCCTTATCCCTGACCAGACTTCCTATGGAGATATCCCTGCCGTCACATATATCTTTAAATGTATCAAGCATTTGTTCCATGCGGTTTTTCAATATACTATTATGATAGCGAAACATAGTTCTTATCCTCCATCCTGCACAATATGCATATCCGGTCTCTAATATACTGTCACAAAGCATAATACCATCCGGAAATTTTCCGGATGGTATAATTTTATCATAAAATAATTCGGCTGTATGTAAAAATATTTGAAGATCTGCAACTGCCTGCGACTTGTTTAAATATCCGATAAGCGGTAATATTATGCTAAGGGAAAAATCCCGCGTATGGAGACCTGAGCTTATGGATAATTTAAAAAAGATCGATACTGCAGCAAAGATACGTTTGTTGATATTTGCGCTTATAATACTTTGGGGCGCTTACCTTTCCGTCTATTATTCGTGGAAGATCTATGATATACGCTTCCACGACGGTCTGCTCAACGTGAGTGAGGCAGGCAATACGAATACGATAGGTTCGCTGTTTACTGCCTTTGCAAAAATTGCTGCCCGTTCTGTTAATGTAAGCGCTTCATTTATACTGACTCTTATATATGCCGCGCTGATCCTGGTGTTCACTATGGTGCCCATGTTCATCTTCCGGATCACCGCCTTAAAAGATGAGGAGGCAACTTTTCCCGAAGAAGCCGGCCTGGGTAACAGGATCATGATATGCGCATTTATCCTGGTAGTTATTTTGGGGATCCTGGTTACTAAGGAACGGTTTTTCTGCCCGAACTGGCATTCAGTCTTATATGGTACGCCTCCGGTTTTTTGTGCTATATAACACAGATCAAAGGACAGACTCTGGACTGATCTATCTTATCTCTCTTATCATATCCGTCAGCTGACGTCCCTGTTCCTTTATGCCAAAGCTGTATCCCGTAGTGATGCTTCCTATGTTGGCGATAACGTGGATCGTCGAATCTTCATCAGCTTTTAACAGACATCTGGCTTCAAAAAGGATCGAACACAAGGGAATATGATAGTCGCTGCTTACGATAGCCAGTTCCGCGATCTGCGGATATTCCTTCTGCAGTATATCATATGCAAAAAGCGCATTTTCAAAAGTTATCGTGGATCTGTTCTCTACTATCAGGCGCTCCCTGCTTACTCCGTGATCTTCCAGCCAGTCTGCCATTACATCTGCTTCCGTAGCAGAGGGGTTTCCCATAGCGGTAGGTCCGCCGGTCAGCAGCACATAAGAATTCGGATACTGCTGCGCGCAGCCCAGCGCAATGACCAGACGGTCTATCATTTCTTTTTTCGGCGCGCCGTTGCTCTGCAGCTCAAAGCCTGCCACGATAAAACACAGACTCTCATCTTCCGGCAGTTTTTCAGGAAACATCAGTCTGCCGTTAAATGCCGTGGTATTCATGCCATTCTGTATTACATCATCTCGTATGTATTCCGTATCTGTAAATACATTCACATAGCCTTCGGCATTTACCTTATCCCAATGCTCTGTTACAGCCCTGAACTTATCGGCCCAGGCCGGATCTTCATCCCATATCTGTCCCAGGACCGCCTCTGTCTTTTGACTGTCTCCGGCGCCCTTTGCACTGATAAGCGAAGGCGCCAGATTTGTGCGTATGTTATATGGTATCACTGCGGGTACAGGCGTGGGGGTAGGAGTGTATACTGCTTCGAGAGTCCCGCTGACTCCTGCCGTCTCTCCATTATATGGATCCTCACTGTTTCCTTCCGAACCCGGAGTTATAAGCTGCGCAAGCGTCACACGTTCTTCGCCTTCTGACACAGAGCTGCTATAGTCTTTCTTTTCAACCCCACAGGAACACAGCATAAGTGTCATAAGCAGGGGAATGATCTTAACTTTTTTATTCTTCATCCCTGTCTGTGCCTCATGAAAAGCGGACGCTGCGCATATCAAAACTGCTGCCGGGAAGGAATACAAATCTTACCGTTCCTTTCCCATGGTAGCCGCTTACGCTGAAACTCTGCGTCTCTCCGCCGTCTTTGGTGAATTCCAGGATATCCCTTATCTCTTCTTCGCCGTTATCAAAGATCACATGGATAGTATTGCAGGGGATGTCCGTGTATCCGCTTATTTCAAGTCTGTCTGCAGGCTTTTCGTTAAAGTCCATATCCGTAAATTCAACGGTAACATTATTTCCTATACCTGCAATGCGATCTGTACGCTTTTCAAACTTATCACCGTATACCGCATCGCATTCTCCCGCATTCAAAAGCGCATAGGCTTTATTTAATTTTGTAAAGGAAAAGCCTCCTATATGCACCTTATCCTCTGCCACCAGATAAAGTCCGCAAAGACCTTTCATACGGCGCTTTAGGCGGTAAGTCTCCGGCTGGTACACATTCCAGATGGATTTCTTATGATAATGACCGTTAAGCAACAGCTCGCTGCCTTCTTTTCCGGGTATGCCGTCCCAAAGCTCAAAGTCAAACGGATCATCCGAAAGATTAAAAATGGAGATAGTGATCTCATCGGAACCGTAAGAGCCGAAGTTAATATTCTCAAAGCCCACTACACTGCGCGCTCCGCGTTCCGTAGATACGCCGTGTTCGTTGCCTACACCTATGTCACCTTCACCGTAGCTCCATAAACCACCGGCCACAAAATTATAAGGATCCAATGTTGCTTCACCAACGCCATCCACACTGAATTCTAATTCGGAGATAACGCGGACGTTCTCGCAGCCGCAGCGGCACATGCAGCGCAGCCGGAATTCTCCGTCTCCCAAAGCTTTTATCTTTGCGCTAAACCCGTCTTTTTCGCTTATCTTTGCAATATTGCTCTCTATTCCGGTATCATTTACAGCTTTCCATATCAACTCGTCCGGATCTGTCAAAGCGCCTTCGGGATATATCTTTGCTTTTACAACTACCTCTTTATTATCTTCACCCAGTTCCCGCTTTCCTTCGCAGCATAGCTCTATCTTTCGTACATAAGCTCTGCCGTTCGTCTTCGCCTTATTATCTTCGGGTATCAGTGATATTCCGGGAATGCTTTCTTTTTTCGTAACGGGGATATTAAGCTCAGTTCCCTCAAGCCCTGCGCTTTCGATCTTTACATTTATATCTCCGCATTCCGCGCCTACCGCTATGCATATCAGGAGTTTTCCGGAAAAGAGTCTTTTCTCGCAGCCTTTATACTCGTCGGTATCCGTTGAATCGCCGTTATCCAGACCTGTCAGCCAGCCGGCGCCTTTAACATCCACCTTTACAATACTATTTGCATTCTCAACAGGATATCCGTTTTCATCAAGGGCTGATACGGCTATAAAACACATATCTCCGCAGCCAGCCGTAAAATCATGTCCCGGATCATAAAGCTCTGCCTTAAGCACCTTTGCATCACCAAATGAATGACGGCTCTGCCTTGCTATCTCACGGCCTTCTTCATCATAAGCCACTGCAGTGATCTCCCCCGGTTCATAGGGGATACGGTGATCTGCACTTAAGACCGTTCCGTGTTCATGATCTATACGCTTTCTTCCCTGACTCTTTCCATTTACAAAAAGCTCCACCTCGGGCGCATTTGATATCACGCGCACATCAAGCAGCTGTCCGGGATTGAAATCCCAATAAGGCAATACATACACAAAAGGATCCTTTTTATGATCCGTCCACGCAGCTTTATAAACGTAATAACTGTCCTTCGGAAAGCCCGCCGTGTCAATCTGTCCGAAATATGAATTCCTGGTATGATAAGGCGTAGGCTCGCCGATATAATCAAAACCGGACCAGAGGAACTGCCCCATCGAAAACTCATGATCACGCTCCTGTATCACACAGTGCTCGGGATTGGGCGCGCCCCAGCTGGTAGTGGAATTGCCAAGAGATGAACACTGCCAGTCATCATCTGCGAGCAGCGCGCGCTCATAAGGGAAGTGATATATGCCGCGGCTCTGGACTGTGGATGCCGTTTCGCTTCCGAAGATATGCCAGTCGGGATGCGCCGCATGATGCTCATCATATAATCTTTCCGCGTAATTGTATCCGATATATTTAAGGATATCCGCGCACTTCTGAGTATTTTCCCAGGGCATGTAATTGGAACCCATGCCTACAATGGCGTTTCCACGCGGATCATTCTCCAGGGTTTCCTTTTGCAGCATGCGGGTTATCTCCTGCCCATGCTCATCCTTGTGAGTATCATAGATCTCGTTGCCTATGCTCCATATCACTATGGAAGGATGATTGCGGTCCCTTCGTATCCAGCTGCGCACATCACGCTCATTCCATTCCTTAAAGAAACGGCCGTAATCATATTCGGTCTTGCTGCCTTCCCACATATCAAAAGCTTCATCCATGACCAGAAAGCCCATTTCATCAGCCAGATCCAAAAGTCCCACTGCCGGCATATTATGTGCGGTACGGATCGCATTTACTCCCATTGTGCGCAGGACTTCGTACTTGCGCTTCATGGCGCTTCTGTTAAACGCCGCGCCTATCGCGCCCAGGTCATGATGCTCGCAGACCCCGCGGATCTTTATATGCTCGCCATTCAGGAAAAGGCCGTGATCGGTATCGTAAACAAACTTTCTGAAGCCGAAACGGCTTTCTGCGGTATCGCCATTAAAGGAAAGTATCGCTGTATATAATGCAGGGGATGAAAGCGACCAGAGCTCAGGCTCCCTGACTGTTTCCGAAAATTCTATCCTTAAAGCTTTATCTTTATAGCTTTCTGCTTTCAATTCTTTAAGGGATGCCTTATGAGCGATCCCCGTTCCGGGAACAGACAGCTCTATCTGCAGATCCTCATCTACATCCCCAAGTCCGCTAAAGCCTTTATTCCAGCTGCTGTCGGCTGCTCCGCAGGCTATATCGGCACTTACGCTTAACTCCCATTCTCCGGAAAGTTCATCTTCTTTTACGGGTTTTGCAGAAATGTAAATGCTGTCCGTTACGATATGTGTATCGTTATGACTTATCAGATACACATCCCTGAAGATGCCGGCGCCGCTGTACCAGCGGCTGTTAGGCGAAAGATAGACCAGCTGGATCACCAGCTCATTATCACCGTCAACAAGATGGTCGGTGATATCAAAAAAGAAGCTGGAATATCCATACTTCCATTCACCTGCGACAGCTCCGTTAACATAGAGCGTAGTGTCCATATATGCGCCTTCTATGTAAAGCTCATAACGCTGTCCCTGCTCTTTTTTAAGTGAAAACTTTTTTCGGTAAAATCCCGTAGAGCTTTCGTAAAGATCCTTAGTCTGGCCTATCAGCCAGTCATGGGGAAGATTGACAGGCGCAAACTCCATGGAATTGATATCTGCAATATCACTGCCGGGCGCCTGCTTGGAGAATTCCCAGCCATCATTGAATAATCTTTTCATATTTTCCTCCGGATAAACCTTCTGTTATTATCCGCTTCGATCACTGTTCTTCGTTTTTGATCAGTTCCATCTCGTAACTTATGGTCAGCGCATTGTTGTTATTGGCTGTCCATCTGTCTATGATAATATCCGTAACATGCTGTATTGAATCTTCCTTAACCTCTGTTAACAGTACAAAATACTGACTGTTATTATATCGGAGGATCAGGTCGGTCTTTCTTAATACATTGCTCATATGGTCGCCGAAAGCTTCACAGGCCTCTGCATAGCTTTCATCCGAAGCATCTGAGCCACGGTCAAGCGTGAAAAGAAGCTTGCACGCCACCTTTGAGTTCCTCATTATATAACGCATCACATAGCGATATACTATGGTAAAATCTTCCTTTGTAAGCTTGAGCGCGGTATTGGGAATATTACGCTCGGACATCAGTATGCTGAGCGCTTTAAGGTCTATCTTCTTGCTCTTGTTTGTTTCCGATCCCGCGCCGGCCACATATATCTCAAAACCATGCTTTCCGTTTTGCTTTACATTGTAGAGAGCCTTATCGGCCAGCTTGATCATCTCGTCATAATCTTCACCAACCCCGGGTATATATATAGCGCCGATGGATGCTCCCAGCGGGATCTCCATATCCTCACCCATAAGCTCTTTTGCTTTTGCGGTAAGATCGATGTTCAGCTTTTCGGTAAATCTTTTAATATCTTCTTCCGAATTCAGGAAAGTGCTGAAAGCGCTGAATTCATCACCGCCCATCCTGCCTATGACATCATTCTTTCCGAGACCTTCCTTTAAGAGCTCCGAAAAAGTGATAAGCACCTTATCGCCCATATCATGACCGTAAAGATCATTTACCAGTTTAAAGGAATCCAGATCTATCATCATAAGAAAACCGGATTTAAGGTCCACTACCTGTTTGAGTTTTTCGACGGCTGCGCCCTTGTTCAAAAGGCCGGTAAGCTTATCGACAGTGGCTTCGAACTGATATTTATTGATCTGTTCCTGACGGTTCAGGACCTTCTGTACTCTCTTTAAAAGCACATCCGGATCAAAGGGTTTACGGACAAAATCGTCCACGCCCATCTCAAAGCCCCTGGCCTCTGTCTGCTTATCGGAATCGGCGGTAAGAAATACCACGGGTATTTCAGCGGCCTCAGCTTCGGCTTCATATTTACGTAATCCTTCATATGTTTCGAAACCGTCCATTTCCGGCATAAGTATATCAAGAAGGATCAGATCCGGTCTGTTATTCTTTACAAATGAAAGAAGCGCCTTCCCCGAAGGGATGCAGCTTACCTTCATATCATGCTTTGCCAGCATTTTACCGGCTATCTTTAAATTGATCGGATCATCATCCACTATTGCAATATGTCTACCCATATATAACTCCTCCGTGGGGGGATTATAACATAATACTGCGTAAAATAGAAGAGCGGTTATTCATGCTATTACTCTTCAAACAGCATATCTGCGTTCTCACGGATGAAAGCCTCTATTTCAGGTTCATCCATCATAAGAAATATCTGTTTTACAACCTTACGGTTCAGCTCCAGCAGATCGCGCAGACCCACGATGGTATATTCCGCTTCCGGCAGATCAAATAATGCGGATATCACTTTCTCAGCGCCGTTTCTCTGCTTTTTCGACAAGTCGTCTGCCGAGTTCACATCAGCCAGATAAGATACTTTTTCTACCAGTGCATTTATCAGAATGGATATTTCCGAAGGATCATCCGGAGCTTTTTTATTCTTCAGGAATTCATCTGCATTCACTCTGTCTTTGCTGTCCAGAATAAAGCTGATAAACTGCGCAGCTTCTATTCTCCCTATATTTCCCGCGATCTTATGCTTTACCACAGGCTTGTTCAGATCGCTGTCAACCTTTAAGATACTGCTTACCCTGTCCCAGGAACGGGGAGTGGCGAATATCATGCTATCCATATCTTTATCCTGAGTATGCAGGGCTTCCGGCTTAAATGACAGATACTGCTGCACATAGGGATGCACCTTATAAGGGATAGCGTAATCATTTAGCCAGGTCTCAAAATCAACATCTATGTACAGAATCTCAAAACGATCAGCCAGAGGGCCGGCCAGTCGTACATAAACGCCCTCATCGTCTTCACGATTTCCCAGGCCTATAACAAAAGTCCCTTCCGGCAGAGTATATTGACCTACCCGTCTGTCCAGGATCAGCTGATATGCAGCAACCTGTACACGTTTAGGGCAAGATGTGATCTCATCCAAAAGAAGGATAGTCTTCTCACCGTCCCTCTCCTCATCCGGAAGTACTTCAGGAGAGAGCCAGCGCGTCTTAGTCCTGTCTTCATTGGGATAGATCAGACCGCCTATCTCCACTTCGGACATCTGAGCCAGACGCAGGTCTATCACCTTATAACCATGCTTTTCACCGATCTGTCTGATGATCTGCGACTTGCCCACTCCGGGAGCCCCCAGCCCAAGAACTGCATGACGAAGACCGAGCAAGATATTGAACTCAACACATTCACCGAATTCTCTTATATTCATCCCGTCCCCTCCTTTTTATAAAGTGGTTATTCTGCCAATTTCGTTATCTTTATCTATTCTGCAGTTACTGTCTGATAATACTAATATCGTACGCTTCTTTAAATCTCCCGTATTCGATATCAGCTCTCCGAAATATCCGTCCGTCAATATCAGCATCAGTTCCGGTTTTATCTTATTATCTTCCAGATACGAATATATGCAGTTGATATCGGTTCCTCCGCTGCTGCGAGGTATGCACTTTAAGATCTGATCTGCCGTTCTTATATTCCGATATACATCTGATACCTGAACATCCCAGAAAGCAATGTTATAACTGCAGTGGTATTCTTTTGCAATACGACAGAGCTGTGTTATGAACTGGTTCATTTCGTCAGCTTCAATGGATCCCGAACAGTCAATAAATGCCCAGATCTCTCCCAGCTCATCATCCAGCCTACCGCAGCCGGGTATTATCATATCCATATGGATATACTTACGTTCCGGTGTCGTATATGAGCTTTCCTCATCTTCTCTTTCCACAAGATGATCGATCAACAGTTTATTCCAGGGAAGTCTCTTGGACTCAGTCAGATTAAGCTCCCATATTTCTTCCGGAATGTAATGCTCTTTACCCCTTAGTATGTATTTTTTTGCATTCTCCAGAAGATTGTAAACGATTATCTCTATTGTTTCCGCGTCCTGCTCATCATTGTCTTCCAGATCTTCAGGCCTTGCGATCACAAGCGTGGTATAATACCTGATCCCCTCCTTCCCTTTATTCTCCTTTATAAGCCGCGCATATACGCTTTCCGCCGAACGGTAATGCATCAAACTGGCATTAAAACAACCTTTTTCCGGACGTTGAAAAGGGATATTAAAATTCACGATATCACTGGTCATACAATCGAGGATATCGTTTACCATAAAGTCACAGGCTATGTTCCACATATGCGGCTTTCGCGGGCCTCTGCGTACAGAATGCAGCAGAAGCACATGCATTACTTCATGCAGCATCACGTAATTACACTGTCCCTCTGTTAGTGTGTCAAAAAAAACCGGATTGTATCGGATACGGATCCCGTTGGTGCAGGCAGTAGGGATACTTTCATCCTCCACTACCGGAAGCCTCATCATGATATCCCCGAAGAAAGGCATATTTCTCATCATCTTTATCTTAAAACTCTTTAGTGTCCGTCTTATCTCAAGCCGTCTTTCCTCAGATATCGTTTCTTCAGCAATCATCATCCGCCCTCCTTTCTGCTGCCGGCTATGACAGCATAGCCAGCAGCTTATACTTTGCGAATACTTCATC
>CADAHD010000085.1 GCA_902787595.1 uncultured Lachnospiraceae bacterium | reverse complement strand
GAACTGGTCAAAAAAGCCGGACTAAAAGCGGGAACCCGGTATCTCGTGCAGGTGGGTATGACCGGAATTAAGGCTTCGGAAGGTCCGCAAACGGGAGCTTTTCAGATCGATTTTAAGGAAAGCGAATACTGGGAAGAAGAGCTGGATTCCGTAGATTGCTACAAGACCGTATCGACCAATACAACATACTACGGAACATTAGATTATAAAGCCACCAATTATATGGATTTTTATGCGTTTGAAGTGACTAAAGCGGGTACGGTAAAGATCTATGAAAAAGGCGGAATGATGGGGGATTATATCGGTTTATTCTCGGATGACAGGTTTGAAAACAAGATAGCGGAAGAATATCTGAGTTCCAAAGGTGCGAATGTCATCAGCAAAAAACTTGCTGCCGGAAAGTATTACCTTAAGATCAGGGGTGTAGCTGACTGTGAATATGAGTTTAAGATAAACGCTCCAAAGGGAACTTCAAAACCTCCGAAGGAAAAATATCCCGCTACCGGTAAGCTGACCATGAACGGTAAAGAATACAATTCGGTCAGGGAAGCGATAGCAAATATGACGGAAGAGACGGACTATGTTATCGATCTTCAGAGCGATATGATAGGAGAAAAGCCGCTCACATTCCCTAAAAAGGCCAAGTCGGTCATGATCATGGGACATAAATACAGCATAGTGATGAAGGGGAGCAAGATCACTTCCAAGTGTCCTTTGAGACTTCAGAATCTGACCATCAAGGCAGTTCATGCAAAGAAAGAAGGCGTGAGCGTTAAACTTACGATTAATGCAAAGAACGGTTTTACAGTAGCTAAAGGCGTAGTATTTGATGCACTCTCAACAAAGTTTACGGTTAAGAACGGGCTGCGTCTTATGGGATCGGTATCCGTAAACAACATTACTACCGATAATCTGAAATTTGAATCTGACTCATCACTTACATTAGGCAAGGGATGCAAACTGACCGTCAAAAAAGAGCTTTATGGTGAAGGCGATAATGAACTGTATCTTTGCAAGGGCTTTAAGCCGATAGCGCTTAAAGGAAGCGTTTCCGGAAATATCACATTTAACGCTGAGGAAAATCTGCCTGACGGAACACAGGTATTAACCTGCAGTTCCAAAAAGATCTCTCCGGAAACCTTAAAGAAAGTTTTTGACTGCGCAGATCTTACCGCGAACAGCGCTTCGACCTATCTGTATTATCTCAGCGGCAGCAAGGCCTGCATTTTTGGAGAAGTTATAGAAGTTAACGGCCATAAATACGGGGTCTGGAAGGATGCTGTGGCAGAAATGAACAGCCTGCTGAAAGAAGCAAAGAAGAATAAGACCGAGATAAGCTTTGAAGTGAATATCAAAGGCGATGTAAATATGGCCGGTAAATTCCTGCTTCCGAAGAAAGGCTACAAATCGATGACGATCACTGCAAAGAAACACAGCTTAAGCTTTACGGGGGATATAACCCTCACAGGTGATCTGACCATAAGCGATACCACTAAGCTGTACAAGCTGAATAAGAAGAATGAGAAAGTGGCAGGAAAGATCAAGACGGGTAAATTTACTTATACCGGACCTCAGATAACAGTCGAATAAAAACAAGACCGGCAGGCTTAAGCGCCTGCCGGTTTTTGTTACAGTCTTCTGTATTCGGGGATACGGTTTTCAAATATGCAATAGTATTTAAATCCGATGTCTTTTAACATTTCGGTGACTTCATTAAAGTGCTGGCCCATATGTTCACAGTCGTGGGCATCAGAGCCTATCGTTATGATCTCACCGCCCAGATCCTTATATCTCTGTAGTATCTCTCTGCAGGGATGCGGGCCGCCCATGCCGTACGCATAACCGCTGGTGTTGGCTTCTATGCCTTTTTCGTTTTCGATAAGGAGCTTTAAGATATCATCGATATCCTCACCGTATTCGGACATGGAAAATTCCGCGTTTTTATTGGGACCGTATCTTAATACATAATCCAGGTGACCGTAAATATCAAAGTTCTGAAATCCCTTTATGCAATCGACTATATAACGGAAGTATTCGTGGTATGCATCTTTTTCGGCACGTCCGTCAAAGAAGGACTCTTTAATATAAGGGTCTTTTCCGTTGCAGAGGTGTGATGAGGCGATGATGAAGTCAAATTCATGCTGCTTGCAGTACATGAGATTTTTTCTGGAACAGGTAGTCTGCATTCCCAGTTCTACGCCAAAGAGTATCTTTATCTTATTTTCATATTCCTGGCGAAGGCGCAGCAGGTCATACAGATATGCGTCGGTATTAACTTCCCAGCTGCCGGGTTCTTCATCGGGCATATATATGAAATCAAAATCCATATGTTCGGTAAAGCACATTTCGGTATATCCCAGAGATATGGCTTTTTCTACCATGTCCCGCATAGGGGTATCCGAATCTTTTGAATGTGAAGAATGCAGATGGCAATCTGCTGTAACAGGCATAGTGTAATCCTCCTTGATCAGAATATATCAGATGATAACATGAAAACAAGCGGGTAACAAGTATACTGATAAAACAATCGTGTAATTTAATAAAAGAGAATATGGTACACATTGATGAAATGTGGTAAAATATGAGAAATTTTATAATCTCATTAAGGGGGTAATCCCTATGAGCGATGTTGCTTACGACAGTAAAAAAGGCGGCAAGGCAGAGAATGTGGGATTTTTCTCCAGGCTGAGCACAAGGATCGCATTGTTTGCAGGTGGTGTACTGCTTATAGCCGTCGTGATACAGGTTATAAGCGGCGTTATGAGCGCTTCTAAAGCAATGCAGAACACTTATCTGAATTATGCGCTGAATCTGGCGCAGGAAACAGCTGTTGCTGTTGATTTTTCCACATCTTTCGGAGAAGAAGCATATGGCGGTTATACTAAGAATCTTGCTGAGGAAGCGGCTATCTCCATTGATTTCTCCAGAAGCTTCGGTGAGCAGGTCTATGAGAATTATGCTTACGATCTGGCAGTCAATACCGCTAATGCTGTGGATCAGGCGTCATTGTACGGCGCGCTTCCGGATAATGCCACGCTTACATCCATTATCGGTGGAGTGAGTATTTCCGGCGTTGAAGGCTCCTATGCATATATGGTGAGTTCCGACGGAACAATGCTCTGGCATAAGACTCCGGAAAAGATAGGACAGCCGGTTGAAAACGCAGCTGTTAAGGGGATAGTAGCTGATCTGGCGGCAGGTAAGAAAGTTGATGACGGCGCTATCTTTTATGAGTATAAAGGAGCTACAAAGCTTGCCGGTTATGCATTTACCAAGGCCGGCGATATTGTGATCGTTACAGCTGATTATGATGCATTCATGAAGATCAATTACGATTCACTCATCGGTAATATCAAGATAGACGTGGCTGACGGTTCCTATGCATATATGGTGGCTCCCGACGGGACCATGCTCTGGCATCCTACCCCTGAAAAGATAGGACAGCCCGTTGAAAACGCAGCAGTTAAAGGTATAGTAGCAGACCTTGAAGCGGGAAAGACCGTAGAGGATGGTTATGTTATTTACGATTACAAGGGGGCAAAGAAGCTTGCAGGTTATTCCTTTACCGATACGGGAAACATCGTACTGGTGACATCAGACTATGATGAACTTATAAAGATAGATTATGATTCCCTTATCGGCAGGATAGAGATGACGGGGGTGGAGGGCTCCTATGCATATATGGTGGCTCCCGACGGAACCATGCTCTGGCACAAGACGCCCGAAAAGATAGGCCAGCCGGTAGAAAATGCCGCAGTAAAGGGCATAGTTGAGGATCTTAAGGCAGGCAAGGAAGTTCCCGACGGCTCATGTGTTTATGAGTACAAGGGAGTAGATAAGGTTGCCGGCTATTCCTTTACCAAGGACGGAAATATCGTTATTGTTACGGCTGATAAGTCAGAGATGCTCAAGGATGTTGATACTATGCGCAATAACATGATCATTTATGCAGTGGTATGCCTTATAGCGGCTATAGCGGCGATCATAGTGATAGCTTCTCTTCTTATGAGAGGCATCAATGCGCTGGTGCCTGTTATCAACAGGATAGCCGGACTTGATTTCTCGGCTGATAAGAATGCGGAACTCCTGGCTAAGAGAAAGGATGAAGTAGGCGTTATTTCCAGAACTGTGGAGCGCATGCACGAAAGTTTAAGAGATGTGGTGGGTTCCATCGAAAACGCCGGAGTGAGCATAGATTCCAATGTGGATGAGCTGGACATCACTATAAAGAATGTGGGGAATATCTGCCAGGATAACTCTGCGACAACAGAGGAGCTGGCTGCAGGTATGCAGGAAACAGCGGCCACCACAGCAGGAATAACATCAAATATAGGTGATATCCAGGAAAGTGCTCAGGGTATCGGAAAGCTGGCTGATGACGGAAGCGCTTTATCTCGTGAAGTATCAAAACGTGCAAATGAACTGTCTGCCACTACTGAAAAGGCGAGCAAGAGGACTATCGATATATATGAATCCGTTAAGGAAAAATCAGAGAAGGCTATACGTGATTCAAAGGCTGTGGACAAGATCAATGCCCTTACAAGTACAATCATGGAGATATCTTCCCAGACCAGCCTGCTGGCATTAAACGCTTCCATAGAGGCTGCACGTGCAGGTGACGCCGGCAGAGGATTTGCTGTAGTTGCTACTGAGGTAGGAAATCTGGCTACGCAGACGTCAGAAGCAGTACGTGATATCGGCAGCATCGTTGACGAAGTGGTATCTGCGGTTAACCAGATGTCCGAGTGCCTGACCGAGACAACAGGTTTCCTTGAGACTAACGTTCTTTCCGATTACGAGGAATTCGGAAAGGTGAGTGTTCAGTACCGTGAAGACGCCGAGACCTTCGGTGAGAGCATGGACACCATCAGTGACAGTATCGATAAGCTCAATCAGGCTATCGAGCGCATAGCGGATGCCATCAACGGTATCGATAATACCGTTAATGAATCAACCAGAGGTATTTCCGATATCGCAGGCAAGACCTCCGATATGGTGGGTGATACCTCGGACAGCGTGAACAAAGTGGAGCAGTGTAAAGCAGCAGTGGCAGAGCTTAAAAAGATCATATCAAGATTTGAGCTTTAAGATGCCGGAGACAGTATGCTGACCGGATCAATGTTTTAAGAATACATGGAGGCAGTCAAAATGAAGAAAAGGAAGTCTTTAAAAAAGAGTCTGTTGAGTCGTATCATCATTTATGTTGCTATAGTTATTGTTATCATCACACAGATAAGCATCAAACTTGCTGCGGATAATATCCAGGCGCTCACGAACGGGATACTCGAGAGGGAATCCATCACTTACGCCGCAGAGATACATAACTGGTGGAACAGTATCACGGAAAGGGTAGAGCAGACTGCCGATGTGATAAGAAACACCCCTGATCTTTCGTATGACGACGCGCGTAACATGCTGCTTAAACTGACGGAGCTTGATACGGATTCACAGGATATCTATATGGCGTACGGTGAGAGTATGACTTTCCTGGACGGCTCGGGCTGGATACCGGATGATACCTTCGTGTTTACCGACAGGCCCTGGTATCAGGGAGCGATGGCTGCTAAAGGCCGGATTTATTCTTCCGAGCCTTATGTGGATGTTTCCACGGGAAAGACATGTCTGGCCTGTGCCATTATGATAAGGGATAATGTGGTACTTTCCAGCGATATAAATTTCGATAAGGTTGTCGAAAAGGTGAGCGCCTTTTCTTCCATCTCTGACAAAACCAAGTATTATATAGTTAATAAACAGTCAAAAGACATACTGATAAGCAGTGAGCTGTCCTGTGTAGGCGAAAACCTGGACAGTACTTCTGAACCTGTTGCGGCTGCGCTGGCTAAGATATTTGACAGTATGGATAAGAATGCCACGACCACCGGCGGTAAGGTTGTGACACAAAAAGCGGGATCCGGTACTTTCATGTACACGGCTACGGATATAGAGGGAACATCCTGGACAGTAGTAAGCGCTGCGCCCAACAGCCTTCTGAGTGATGCGATCCTTAAGGTTATGATCATAACCTTTATCAGCGGCATAGTGCTTATCGGTATAATATCCGCGCTGATATACATCATCATCAATAAGGCCATCAACCCTGTTACGACCATAACAAAGCGCATAACCGATATCAGCAGGGGAGACTTTACGGTAAAGATAACGCCGGAAGGCAATAACGAGATAACGACGCTTGCCGAGAGCCTGAATGAGTATATCAATAATATGCGTTCGACTTTAAACAGCCTTTCGGATATATCCGGAAAGATGAGCAACAGCGCAGGTGAATGCTATAACATTTCCCATACTCTGGCTGATGCGAACAATAACCAGGGCGAATCCATAGAGAAGCTCAATTCCACCCTGAACGACATGAACAGTTCGATAGATGAGGTGGCACGCGCAGCTACGGAGCTTGCGGGTACTTCCGGGCAGCTGGCAGAGAATGCCGAAGAAGTAAGGGGGCTGTGCACGGAGATGCTGGATGCTTCTTCTAAGGGCCGTGATGAAATGCAGGCCATGACCCAGAATGTGACAACGCTTAACAAAACAATATCTGAACTTACAGCTCTTATCCGCGATACGGCGCGCTCGATAGAAGAAATAACCGGTATAACGGATACGATCAACGCCATTTCCGAGCAGACGAATCTGCTTTCGCTGAATGCATCGATAGAGGCGGCCAGAGCGGGAGAGATGGGACGCGGCTTTGCCGTGGTTGCTGCGGAAGTAGGTTCTTTGGCGAACCAGTCGTCTGAGGCGACGGTCACCATAAGAAATCTTATCGACGGCGTAACCGGCAATATCGCGGATATAAATAAAAAGGCAGAGATATGCTTAAAGGATATGGAGGCGACGCTTCACGGAGTGGACGGGGCAAACAGTTCCTTTGAACAGATCTATGATGATGTTGCCAAGGCTACAAAGGGAATAGGTGAAATAGCTGCAGGAGTTGAAAGGATCAATGATGTGGCGTCAAACAATGCCGCGACCACAGAGCAGCAGGCAGCAGGTATCAATGAGGTGCTGGGGCTGAGCAATATGATAGTTTCGGAGAGCAGTAAGCTTCGTACGGAAACCGATAACATCACCAGCATTTCAGAAAGCCTGAATCAGTACTCCGAGGTTATCAATTCCGACCTGTCAAAGTATACGGTTTAAAAGCGGACAGACTTATAAAAGGGGGATCTTCGGATCCCCCTTTTAACTGAACGGGGGTTCAGACTGACTCCTCTTTAAGATTATTAAAAATCTTCTTGAATTTTGGCGGCTTTTGTTCTAAAATAGTGGGCGATGTGAGTTGTTCACAAACATAATTCATTTAATGGAGGAAATTACAATGGCAGTAAAAGTTGCAATCAATGGTTTTGGCCGTATCGGTCGTCTTGCATTCCGTCAGATGTTCGGAGCAGAGGGATACGAAGTAGTTGCTATCAACGACCTTACTTCTCCCAAGATGCTTGCTCATCTTCTTAAGTATGATTCTTCACAGGGTAAATATGCTCTGGCTGATACCGTTAGCGCTGGTGAGGATTCCATCACTGTTAACGGCAAGACCCTTAAGATCTACAAAGAGCCCGATGCAAACAATTGCCCTTGGGGCGAGCTGGGCGTAGACGTTGTTCTGGAGTGCTCCGGTTTCTACACCTCTAAGGAGAAGGCTCAGGCACACATCAATGCAGGCGCAAAGAAGGTTGTTATCTCTGCACCCGCAGGCAATGATCTGCCTACCATCGTATACAATGTAAACCACACCACCCTTACCAAGGATGACACCATCATCTCCGCTGCAAGCTGCACCACCAACTGCCTTGCGCCTATGGCTAAGGCTCTTAACGACCTGGCTGGTATCAAGAGCGGTATCATGAGCACCATCCACGCTTACACCGGTGATCAGATGATCCTCGACGGTCCTCAGAGAAAGGGCGACCTCAGAAGAAGCCGTGCAGGCGCTATCAACATCGTTCCCAACAGCACCGGCGCAGCAAAGGCTATCGGCCTTGTTATCCCCGAGCTGAACGGCAAGCTGATCGGTTCCGCACAGCGTGTTCCTACCCCTACCGGTTCTACCACCATCCTGGTTGCTACCGTAGAGAAGAGCGTTACCAAGGAAGAGATCAATGCAGCAATGAAGGCAGCTGCTACCGAGAGCTTCGGTTACAATGAGGAAGAGATCGTTTCTTCCGATATCGTAGGAAGCACCTATGGTTCAATCTTCGATGCTACCCAGACCATGGTTGGTCAGGATAACCTGGTACAGGTTGTTTCCTGGTATGACAATGAGAACAGCTACACCTCTCAGATGGTTCGTACTATCAAGTACTTCGCAGAGCTGGGCTGATAATAAACGACAGATCAGGCGCTTCATCAGTTGAGACACATCACAAATGTATGTGCTTTCATACCGCGTGACGGGTTGAGACTATGAACCGAGATAAAGGTCCGGTCCGGTATATGCCGGCCGGGCCTGTTTTGTTAAAGATAATAACTGGTACGTTGTGACTTTAACGTTCCTTTAAAGAACGGTGAGATCACTGACGAGACCCGTATCAATGCAGCTCTGCCTACCATCAATAAGCTGGTAGCTGACGGCGGCAAGGTTATACTTTGCTCACATCTGGGCAAGGTTAAGGAAGGCCCCAATGAGAAGGAATCACTTGCACCTGTTGCAAAGAGACTTTCGGAGAAGCTGGGCAAAGAAGTTAAATTTATTGCTGATTATAATGTAACAGGCGATGATGCTACCGCAGCAGTTGCAGCTATGGCAGAAGGCGATGTTATCCTTCTTCAGAATACCCGTTTCCGCGGCGAAGAAGAGACCAAGCCCCAGAAGGCCGGAGATAAGTTCGCAAGCGAACTGGCTGATCTGTGCGATGATTATGTATGCGACGCTTTCGGTTCAGCTCACCGCGCACATGCATCCGTTGCAGTTGTAACAGAGAAGGTTCGTGCTAAGGGCGGCAACTGTGCAGTTGGTTATCTGATGAAGAAAGAGATAGATTTCCTGGGCAACGCTGTTGAGAATCCTGTTCGTCCTTTCGTAGCTATCCTTGGCGGCGCTAAGGTTGCAGATAAGCTGAACGTTATCAACTGCAAAGAGATGATGGCAAAGGCTGAGAAGCTTGGCAAGAAGCTGCGCGTGCCCGTTGATATCACCATCGCTGACGGTTTCCCGGATCCTGTCGATGCACCCATCGAAGTTTCCTTCGTTGATGCTGACAAGATCCCTGCTGATAAGGAAGGTCTTGATATAGGACCTAAGACTCAGGAACTGTTCGCTGAGGCTGTTAAGAGCGCAAAGACCGTTGTATGGAACGGACCTATGGGCGTATTTGAGAATCCTACCCTGGCAAAGGGTACCATCGCTGTTGCAAAGGCTCTGGCAGAGACCGAAGCTACTACCATTATCGGTGGCGGTGACAGCGCAGCAGCAGTTAACCAGCTTGGTTTCGCAGATAAGATGAGCCACATCTCTACCGGCGGCGGCGCTTCCCTTGAGTTCCTTGAGGGCAAAGAGCTTCCCGGCGTAGTGGCAGCAGACGACAAATAAGATTCGATAGGCTAATCCTCAGGATGACAACAATGTCATTCTGAGGAGCGAAGCGACGAAGAATCTTTAGGGAGGTAAATAATAATGGGTTTCTTCGACACAATAGTAAATGCCGCAGACAGTTTTGGGGCTAAGGTTACAGGTAATGTGGATGCCATGGGCATCAACAGCCAGGTTCAGGCCAAGGAAAAGGAGATGAACGATCTTTTCGCACAGCTTGGCGCAGCATATTATTCTAATCACAGGGAAGACCCGGAAGATGCATGCAGAAATCTTGTGCAACTCCTGATCAATAAGGAAGCTGAGCTGTCAAAGCTTAAGACTGATCTGGCGACGAAGAAAGCTGAGACTGCTGCTATATCTTATACACAGCCGCAGAATTCTCCTGCGCAGAATTTTGGACAGCCTATGAACCAGCAACCTATGAACCAGCAGCCTATGAACCAGAGCTTTGGACAGCCTATGGGCCAGCAGCCTATGAACCAGGGCTTTGGACAGCCTATGAACCAGCAGCCCATGAACCAGGGCTTTGGACAGCCTATGAACCAGCAGCCTATGAACCAGGGCTTTGGACAGCCTATGGGCCAGCAGCCCATGAATCAGGACTTTAGTAAGCCTGCGGACAGCGCGCCTTCAGCGCCTGCTCCTCTTGGACCTCTGTCGTCTATGAATGATGAGCCTAAGAAGGAAGAAGCTGATAAAGCCGGGGAAAGTGAGATAAAAGCAGAAAATGCTGATACCGCGGACAAGGCTGATACTGCTGAAGGGAAGACCTGCAGCGTTTGCGGGGCTACCGGACAGAGCGGATCTTTCTGCGGACAGTGCGGAAGCAAATTATAATAAGAGCTGTAAATGACAAAACAAAAAGAGTTTTGTTATTTACAATAAATAATCAAAAATGAATAGGAGAGAGAAAATGGCAAGAAGAAGGATTATAGCCGGTAACTGGAAGATGAACAAGACTCCCAGCGAGGCAGTTGCACTCTGTGCAGAGTTAAAGGATCTTGTTAAGAACGATAATGTTGACGTAGTATACTGCGTGCCTGCTATCGATATCGTACCCGTAGCTGAAGCAGTTAAGGGCACTAATGTACATGTAGGCGCAGAGAACTTCTACATCGAGGATAAGGGCGCATTTACAGGCGAGATCAGCGCTCCCATGCTCAAGGATGCAGGTGTTGAATACATCATTATCGGTCATTCCGAGAGAAGAGATATCTTCGGTGAGAATGATGTACTGATCAATGCAAAGGTTAAGAAGGCTTTTGCAAGCGGGCTTAAGCCTATACTTTGCTGCGGTGAGTCACTTGCGCTTCGTAAGGCAGGCACATATAAAGAGTGGATCGCTCGTCAGATCAAATGGGATCTGAGCGATGTTACCGCTGATCAGGTTAAGGAGCTGGTTATCGCTTACGAGCCTATCTGGGCTATCGGTACAGGCGAGACCGCTACCGCAGACCAGGCACAGGAAGTATGCAAGCTTATCCGTGATCTGATCGCTGAGATGTATGATGCAGCTACTGCAGAGGCAGTTCGTATCCAGTATGGCGGATCCATGAACGCAGGCAATGCAGCAGAGCTTCTGGCAAAGCCTGACATCGACGGTGGACTTATCGGTGGCGCAAGCCTTAAGGCTGATTTCGGTCAGATCGTCAACGCATAAAAATTATTATCATGAATCTCAAAAGAAGAGACCGATCGGGCCCGGTCTCTTCTTTTTTTGATTCCCATTATGAAAAAATGGTACGAATGGGTGATATACTAGAATGCTTTTTTTTAATATAATAATAAAATACAGTAAAGCTATGCTTGGAAGTGCAATATCAGAATACAGGCGGAAGCTGTAAAGCTTGGGTTAAGAGGAGGAGATCATGAGAAAAAAGTACAGAACCAGACGTTTTATGGCAATGCTGCTTTCACTGATCCTGAGTACCGGGGAGATCGGAGGCTCAGGCTTTTATGCGCTGGCGGCAGGGGAAGAGGAGGCAGTCGAAGAGAGTGAAGCGATAGAAGAAGCTGAAGCCGGTGAGGAAGCGGAGACAGTCGATGAGAAAGTGGAGACAGCCGATGAGGCGGAGCTGTCTGAAGAAGATGCGGAGTATGCCGGCGGTGAGACAGAGCCCGGGGAGGCGCATGAAAGCGAAGATGGTATTCAAAAAGAGGATGAGCCGGACGATGAAGTGATCCCGGAGAGCGATCCTGACGGCGCGGATCTTCCGGTCGAGAAGAAAACAGAGAACACCATGCTCAGCAACCGTGGAATGGCGGCAACAGTGGAACCGGCATCGGAGAAGGATCCGTGGAAGGGAAGCTTTGTCTATTACGGCAAATATGAAGGAACGCCGGTGAAATACAGGGTGCTGGCCCATCATAACTGTGATTTCACGCATGACTGGGAAGAGGCGATGCTGCTGGACTGCGATGAGATCCTGTATTATATGAAATATGAAACCGATAACTGTAAAGGGCCTATATTTCAGAAAGGCGGGCTGCGGGAAAGTTTGAACGGAAGCGGTTTCCTGGAAAATGATGTCTTTTCCGCTCCGGAAAAGAGAGCCATTTTGTCCAGTACAAAACTGGCACCCAATGCAAAAGACGGGACCTGGGAGCCGAAATACTACTCTAAGTATGATTTCGGAACGCTTTCAGATACAAAGATCTTTGTTCTGGATGCGAGGGAAGCGTCAAACACATCATACGGATATCAGAATACGGTAGATAAAAGCAAAAGCCGTATCAAATCGAGCCGCGTGACGAACATCTCAACGCAGGGCGACTGGTGGCTGCGTTCGTCTCATGTGAAGGGAAGCCCATTCTATGCGGAATATGTTCCAATCTGTGATGAAACGGGAGATATGGACGGGGGCGGACTTCCCATTACGAGTTGGAAGGTGGGTGTAAGCCCGGCTTTTAACCTTGATGTGAATGCGATCATCCTCTCCACCGCTGTCAGCGGAGAAAAAGGCGCAGTGAACGCCGAATACAAACTGACGATGTGGGACCCTAACATACAGGCAGATATGGGCAATTACGGCAAAGAAGTCGTAACTGATATGATAGACCGTACGCTCACCGTTCCCTTCCGGATCACGGGGGAGGATGCGGAGGAAGCGGATGCGGTCAGCATCCTGATCCTGGATAAGGAATGTGAAAGAGGAAATGGCAATGCCGCGAAGCTTTTATATTACGGAACGCTGGATTGCGGAGACAACTTCGGGACCCATGGGAGGGGGACTTTCCGCCTGCCTGAGGAGTTTGACGTAGATCGCTGGGGAAAGGATTACCACGTATACCTCATGGCCGAAGACCGGCACTCTTCGAAGGAGAGCGACTACGCCTGCCGGCCCTGCGAGATCACTACGGATGTGTACAAGATCAAGGAATACTACCGCATGACCTTTGATTTTCAGGGGCATGGATACAGTGACAGCCCGATGTACGGACCCTGGAGATATGAGCCCGGAGAAAAGCCCTATGAACCGCTGGATCCCAAGGAAGAAGGCTGGATATTCAAGGGCTGGTATACTTCGGCTACGGATCACAGTGATGCGGCGAAGTTTGATTTTTCGCAGCCGCTCACAGGCAGTGTAGCAGTTTATGCATGGTGGGTAAAGGAACATACAGTGACTTTCCACCTGAATAACGGCAGCAAGGATGACGTGTTCAAAGTGGTGCCGACAGAGGACAATACTTATGTTGTCGAACCGGAGGGAATACCGCAGAGAAAGGGGTATGAGTTCCAGGGCTGGTCTTTCAGTCCCGACAGCGGCTCTCGGCTTACTAACCATACCATAAAGGCGGATACGGATGTCTACGCCATCTGGAAGAATGTGAATACCTATTCTGTGGGCTGGGATATGAATGGCAAAACGGTTACGGAAGAGCCGCAGATGCTTCATGTGGTATACGGAAACAAGGCAGAGGAACCGAAAAAGCCTCAGGCAACGGAGGGCTGGGAATTCCTTGGCTGGTATAAGGACAGCAGCTGTACGGACGGAAACGAGTTTGATTTTGAAAATGAGCTGATCACGGAGGATATCATCCTGCATGCAAAGTGGTCGGATAAGCTGAAGCTCTGGGTTGACGGCATGCAGGTGGATGCTTCGAACTGTGATAACGAAGCTTTCAGCTATGATATAGCCCGGCATGAGCTGACGCTGAAGGATCTTACTTTTTCCAAAACAGACGAGGAGATTCCGTCCGAAACGATACCGGCCAATGCCAAAAAGCCGTACATTGCTTATATCTACGCAGACGGCATGGATATCACAATCAAGGGCAAAGCGCGTATGTCGGGGGAAGAAGATGTCAATATTGCCGGGATACTCGTGGGCGGAAGCGTGACGCTGGACGGGGATTTTGAGATTTCTGATACCGGCGCCGCTGTCTATGCCCGGAATGTGATCATAAACGGCGGGAGCATCAAAGCCGTAAGTAAGGTTATAGGCTGCGATGATAAATATGGCAATACCAAAATGCCCTACGGTATCTGGGCATCAAGCTCCATAGAGTTTAACGGCGGTAAAACAGATATCGATCTGGTAGATGCGGTGGATGGGTATGCCCTGGCAGTACGCGCAGGGGATATCAATCTAAATGACGGGGAAGTGCATCTCAAAGTTCAGGAATATACAGACGCGAAACTGATAAAGAATCACGGAAAAGTGAACAATTCCCTAAATATCCTGGGACCTGCCGGAGTTGAGTTTGACGCAGGAAGACGGTGTTTTGTGGATGCTTACGGTGAGGAGGCTACGGAAATCCGGCTTAGTAAGCTTTAATGTAAACGGCATGGACACGGTGGCGCCCGCAACACAGAGCGTGAAAAGAGGGACAAAAGCACAGGTGCCTGTGGCACCGTCCGTAGCCGGATACGAATTCTGCGGTTGGTTTGAGACAGCCGCCTGTGATGGGAAACGCTTCAATTTTGATGACCCCATCATGGAGGATACCATACTGTATGCGAAGTGGGAAAAGGCCGTAGAAACGGATACGGAGGAACATCCGGAGATCCTTCTGAGCTCGCATTCGCCGCTGGATCCCGTACCCATGATCAGTCTTCTGACCACGGATCTGTACCTGGTCAAAGGACAGAAGTTCATCATTCCCGATTGCTGGGTGATCAAAAGGGATGATACGAAGAGCAAAAAGGTCATCAGTATCAGCAAGAAGGGACAGTTTAAGGCAAAGAAGGCAGGCGATGCGCAGATCTGGTACGGCGACCGCTGCGTTGAAGTACATGTGTGGCAGCCAAAGGTAACGAAATCCCTGAAGCTGGAAGTCGGGCAGAACGAGTCTAACCGGATCAGTGTCAGCGGAATCGACCCTGTAGAAATGCCGGTGCTTTTCCATAGCGCTGATCCCGATGTGGCAAGCGTGGATCAGAACGGTGATGTCTATGCCTATGCGAAGGGCAGCGCGGTCATCACCGCCTATATCAACGGCAGCGCCTACAAATGTAAGGTGACGGTAACGGAGAAGAACGGCACGCCAAGGGAACGGACCATGCATGTCATCAGCGGCTCCACAAAGCCTATAAAAGTAAAGATCAAAGGTGTGAAGAAGCCGGAGTGGATCAGTTCTGATCCGGAGGTCGCGGAGCTGAATGCCTCTAAGACGAAAGTAAAGACAAAGAAGCCCGGGCTGGCAGTGCTTACCGCGAAAGCAAGCGAGGATCCGCTGGATACCTATACCGTATTTGTCTTATCTGAGGATATCGGGATGAAGGGCAGCTATCTGGAGGGAGGAAAGAATAATAAATACACGCTGAAGCTCAATCTGGAGGGGAGAAAGTGCACGGTCATTTCCGCGGAAAATGTAATGCAGCCCGTGATCTTTAAGAGCAGCAAGCCGGATATCGCGTTCATGGACGAGAACGGTCAGGTGACTGCTAGGAGGAAAGGTAAGGCAAAGTTCACTGCAAAGATCGACGGCAAGACGATCACGATCAATGTAGTCGTGGAGTGATGAGAGCTTACAAGATATGTATTAAAACCCGCCGGATCGGAAAACCGGCGGGTTTTTTTGAAAAAAACCTTTTACAAAAGGATGGTAAAATAGTATTATAATATATTATGTTAAAAAGGGGGAAAACTGTCCCGGAAACACGGGATCAATTTTCAGGAGGATCAGAGTTATGAAGTCTTATAAGGAGATGTCCAAGGAAGAATTAAAAGCCGAACTTGAGGGGCTGAATGAGGAATACCAGAAATATCTGGCTATGAATCTTTCATTGGATATGAGCAGGGGCAAGCCCTGTAAGGAACAGCTGGATATATCCATGGGAATGATGGATGTGCTTAATTCGAAAGTAGATCTGCGCTGCGAGGACGGTACCGATTGCCGCAATTACGGCTGTCTTGACGGTATACCTGAAGCCAAGCAGCTTCTTGGAGATATGATGGAGAATCATCCCGATAATATCATTATTTACGGTAACTCTTCGCTGAATGTAATGTATGATACCGTGGCCAGAGCAATGACTCACGGCATCATGGGAAACACTCCCTGGTGCAAGCTGGATAAGGTAAAATTCCTTTGCCCGGTACCCGGCTATGACAGGCATTTTGCCATTACGGAATATTTCGGAATAGAGATGATACCCGTACCCATGAGTCCCGAGGGACCTGATATGGATATGGTTGAGAAACTGGTGTCTGAGGATGCGTCTGTAAAAGGAATCTGGTGTGTGCCCAAGTATTCCAATCCCCAGGGATATTCATATTCGGATGCAACGGTAAGGCGTTTTGCAAGACTTAAGCCCGCAGCTCCCGATTTCAGAATATTCTGGGATAATGCTTATTGCATACATCATCTTTATGATGACGATCAGGACTATCTTGTGGAGATACTTGCGGAATGCAAGAAAGCCGGCAATCCCGATATGGTTTATAAATTTGCATCTACTTCCAAGATAACCTTCCCGGGAAGCGGTATAGCAGCGCTTGCTACTTCACTCAACAATCTGGAGGATATCAAGAAGCAGCTTAAGAATCAGACCATAGGTCATGATAAAGTTAACCAACTTCGCCATGCGCGTTTCTTTAAGGATATTCACGGTATGACTGAGCATATGAAAAAGCATGCCGATATTATCAGACCTAAGTTTGAGATGGTTGAGAAGGTGCTGGAAGACAATCTGGGCGGCCTGGATGTGGGCTGCTGGACCAAGCCCAAGGGCGGATATTTTATCAGTTTTGATGCTCTGGAGGGCTGCGCAAAGGCCATAGTCATGAAGGCAAAGAAGGCCGGCGTTGTTATGACCGGAGCAGGGGCTACATGGCCGTATCACAATGATCCAAAAGACAGCAATATCCGTATTGCGCCTACACTTCCTCCGGTAGAGGATCTTAAGAAAGCTGCGGAACTCTTTGTCCTTTGCGTTAAGATAGTCAGCGCCGAGAAAATATTGGGAGAATGATAACAGGATAAGCTATGGGGGAAAAGGTATTAAAGCCCGGTATGCCGCTTACGCTGGTAGGGCGAAAATACAATCTGGATGATCCGGATGCGCAGGAGAAGAAGATGGCCAGCGCCATTCATGATATAGAGGATGGCACTAACCTGAGCATCACCAATCCCGTGATCAAATCACGTCTTATACCGCTGCACGCGGGTGAGCGTTATAATGCCTTTTTCTTCGGCAACAAGATCTACAACGCTCCTGTAGAAGTGGTAAAAAGCAGGGGAGAGGGCAATATCCGTGTTGTTGATATTAAACTGACGGGTACTCTGCAGAGATATGAAAGGCGGGCGCATTACAGGCTCGAAACATCTATCCCGCTGCGTTATCTGGTGCTTACGGCAGAAAATGCAAATGATTTCAGAGAAGCTACCAAAAACGGTACACTGCTGAGACTCAAAGGCTTTAAAAGCGGTACAACACTTGATATCAGCGGAGGCGGAGTGCGTTTCACATCAAAGGATGAGATCGAGCTGAACTCCATGGTCATTACCCATCTTGTAGCGGATACACCCGGCGGCAGCAAGAAGAATTATATCTTCCTTGGCAAACTTATACGTACCGGGCTTTTTAAGGGACAGCGCGGTAATTACGACCACAGCATGCAGTTTGTTGATCTTAAACAGGATGCCAGAGAAGAATTCGTGCGCTTCATTTTTGAACTGGAGAGAGAGAAACTTAAGAAGATGAGCGGGCTTCAGTGAGATAAAACTACAAGATATAGTGATTTTTCGGAAAAAAATTGTGTTTTCTCTTGCAAAGTACTGTAAATGGTGGTATTCTTTCAATTGGCGGTAGTAAAAGTGCCGTAAATCAAACATTTTGAGAGGAGAGAAAAATGAATAAGGCAGAATTAGTTGAAGCTATCGTAAAGGAAACTAAGCTTTCCAAGAAGGATGCTGAAAACGGACTTAACGCATTTATCGATGTTGTTAAGAAAGAACTGGCTAACAAAAAGGGTGACCGCAAGGTTCAGCTTGTTGGTTTCGGTACTTTCGAAGTGGCTGAGAGAAAGGCACGCACCGGACGTAATCCTTCTACCGGTGAAAGCATCAAGATCAAAGCTTCCAAGGCACCCAGATTTAAGGCAGGCAAGGCTTTCAAGGATGCTGTAAACGGAGCAAAGGGAGCAAAGAAGAAATAATTTTTACTCTGGTTGATTTATTAAAGGCGTTCCTGAAAAGGAGCGCCTTTTTGTTATATATGCTGTAAAGGGTTTACATAATTTGGCTTTTGTTCACAAAATGTTCACTGGATTATTAATTCCTTTTTTGATAAAATAAGTTTGTGATTTTCTGTTCTTTTAACCGGAAATGGAGGACTTATGCAGAAATACAATATCGGCGATCATGTGATGTACGGTGTTTCCGGAGCTTGTGAAATAGTACAGATAGGACCACTGGAATTTGGCGGACCGGATAAGATCTATTATTCACTTAAACCGGTGTACGATAACAGAGATACTATCTACGTTCCGATCACCAAAGAGGAAGAAATTTCCAGAAAAGTAATGGGCAAAAAGAAAGCCCAGGAAGCTGTGAAGCAGATCGAAAAGAGCGAGATGGTTGGACAGATGCCGGATCGCGAGACTTGTGATGTCATACTTCAGAATGCTGACAGCGTAGAGGTTGCCAATCTTATAAGACATCTTAGAAATGTGCGCGCTATTAACAAGAAAAATCACAAGAGTCTGAATATTACGGACGCAAAATATCTGACTTACGCAGAAAGAATTGTTAAAAGCGAGCTGTCGGTAGCTCTTTCCATATCTATGGATGAGTCTGAAGCTATGCTTAATGCTGCGCTTGGATAAGTGCAGGAAGATTGATGATCATCAAAGGGGGTGCCGTGTGCGCCCCTTTTATATCGCAGGGGGACAAATATATGAACGATAAAAAAAGAATGGAAGAACTGGTTGCGATCCTGAACGAAGCGGCAGAGGCGTATTATGCAAAAGACATAGAGATCATGGCTAACGTAACCTATGATGCTCTTTATTATGCCCTGGTCGCGCTGTAAGAAAAGACGGGCACCGTACTGGCGGGCAGTCCCACGCTTAAGGTAGGATACGAAGCTGTAGATTATCTTCCCAAGGAAGCGCACGCGTCTCCCATGTTATCACTGTCAAAGACCAAGAGCAGGGAAGAACTGGCTCAGTGGCTGGGGGATCAGGAAGGGCTTTTGTCGTGGAAAGAGGACGGTCTTACCGTGGTGCTTACCTATCAGGGCGGCGAGCTCAAAAAGTGCGTTACCCGAGGCAACGGGGAAGTGGGAGAAGTGGTGACCGCAAATGCCAGGACTTTTATCAATCTCCCCCTGCATATAGCTTTTGAGGGTGAACTGGTTATCAGAGGCGAAGCGGTAATAGGTTATAAAGATTTTGAACGCATAAATGCAGGCATTCCCGAGGAGGGCGCAAAGTATAAAAACCCCAGAAACCTCTGCAGCGGTTCTGTAAGGCAGCTGGACAGCGCCATAACAGCAAAAAGGAGTGTCAGAGTCATAGCTTTCCAGCTGGTGAGCGCAGAGGGAAAGGATTTTGGCAACTCCATGGAGAAGCAGTTCGAATTCCTTAAAGAACTGGGCTTTACTGTCGTTGAATATGAAAGGGTAAATGCTTCGAATGTAGTGGATGCTGTGGGCGGCTTTGAGAAACGCGTTGAGAAGAATGATATACCTTCCGACGGTCTGGTGCTTTCCTATGATGATCTGGCTTATGCAGCATCTTTAGGACGTACAGCAAAGTTTCCCCGTGGGGCAATTGCATTTAAGTGGGCTGATGAGATGGCGGAGACAACCCTGCGAGACGTTGAATGGAATACTTCAAGAACCGGACTTATCAACCCTGTAGCAATCTTTGACCCTGTTGAACTTGAAGGGACAAC
>CADAHD010000084.1 GCA_902787595.1 uncultured Lachnospiraceae bacterium | reverse complement strand
GTGCTTTCCCTTATCGAAAAGGTTGAGCAGAGCATAGACATCGATCCCGAAACAGAGAAGGATATGGCGGGCCGCCTTAAGAAAGGCAAATTTGACTTTAATGATTTCCTGGAATCAATGAAGCAGATGCAGAAGATGGGCGGTTTGACGAGCATACTTTCGATGCTGCCCGGCGTTGGTTCAAAGATGGGCGATATCAGTTCCATGATAGATGATAAGCAGTTGAAGCAGACCGAGGCGATCGTGCTTTCGATGACTCCGCAGGAGAGAGCAAATCCCAAGCTTTTGAATCCCCAGCGTAAATTCAGGATAGCAAAGGGCGCGGGAGTAGATATCGCGATAGTTAACCGTTTCATCAAGCAGTTTGAGCAGTCGCAGAAGATGATGAAGCAGATGCCCGGAATGATGGGCGGTATGGGTAAGAAAGGACGTGGAGGCTTTCGCTTTCCGTTTTAATAAACAATCATTAATCCAAAGGGAGGAAATTAAAAATGGCAGTAAAGATGAGATTAACAAGAATGGGAAAGAAGAAAAAGCCCCTGTATCGTATAGTTGTGGCTGATTCCCGCAATGCGCGTGACGGTAAGGTTATCGATGAGATCGGAACCTACGATCCCAACACCGATCCTTCTACATTCAAATTAGATGAGGAGAAGGCTAAGAAATGGCTTTCCAACGGTGCGCAGCCTACAGAGACAGTGGGAAAGATACTCAAGCTGGCTAATATCGAAAAATAAATCCGCCGGGGGGTATTTGAATGAAAGAATTAGTTGAGGTGATGGCCAAGGCCCTGGTTGACAAACCTGAGGCTGTGCAGGTCACCGAAGAGGTTGACGGTAAGCATATTACCGTCAAGCTTAAGGTCGACCCCTCAGATATGGGTAAGGTCATCGGAAAACAGGGCAGGATTGCCAAAGCAATCCGTGCTGTTGTGAAGGCTGCCTCCACCAAAGATGATACATATGTGGATGTAGACATAATCGAGTAAAGTTAATCGCAGGTGCCCGGAATCATTCCGGGCACTTGACATAATACAGGGAGAAAAGATCCTTCGCTGCGCTCAGGATGACAAGAGGGGCGCTCAGGATGACAGCACATCCGTGTCATTCCGAACGACATCCATGTCATTCCGAACGAAGTGAGGAATCTTATCGGAGATAATATGGCAGAAGAATATTTCAGGATCGGCGTCATCACCGAGGCCCATGGCATAAAGGGAGAGGTAAAAGTCTATCCCACCACCGATGATGTGGATCATTTAAAGAAGGTAAAGGATTACTACATGTCCGGCAGGGACGGATATGAGCCGCTGCACTGCTGCGGAATGAAAAAACAGAATGACCGTATCATCCTGCAGTTCAGGGAGATAACGGACAGGGATATGGCGGAGAAGCTGCGCAAGAGAGAATTATATGTGGACAGGGCTCATGCCGTGCCGCTTTATGAGGATGAGTATTACATCTCGGACCTTGAAGGTCTTGAGGTTTACGAAGACGGGGAACTTATCGGAAAGCTGGTTGAAGTTATGCAGACCGGCGCAAACGATGTTTACCGTATAGAGAGGAACGACGGCAGCGAGCTTTTGCTGCCTGCGATAAAACAGTGTATACTTAAGGTTGATATCAAAGAAGGCCGGATGGATGTTTCGGTCATGGAAGGCTTATGAGATATTATGTGATGACGCTCTTTCCGGAGCTGATCGATAAAGGAATGCATACCGGAGTATTATACCGTGCTATGGAGGACGGCATTATATCGCTGGATTGTTTTCATATAAGGGAATATACCGCCAGCAAACATAAGAGGGTGGATGACTACACTTACGGAGGCGGCGCCGGCATGCTTTTGCAGTGCCAGCCGGTTTATGACTGCTATCAGGCGGTAATGGCAAAGATTGAAGAACGGGCGGCTGCCGATGGAAAAAACGCCGGTAATAAGCGCGTGATCTATCTTACACCCCAGGGCAGGGTTTTTGACCAGACTCTGGCTGAAGAACTGGCAAAGGAGGAAGACCTGATCTTTCTCTGTGGCCATTATGAGGGGATAGATGAACGCGTGCTGGAAGAGATAGTTACCGATAATGTCTCGATAGGCGATTATGTGCTTACGGGCGGAGAGCTTCCGGCGCTGGTAATGATGGACAGCATATCCAGGCTCATACCCGGAGTGCTTAATAATGATGAATCCGCAACGACGGAGAGTTTTAATGAAGGGCTGTTGGAGTATCCCCAGTATACCAGACCCGAGGAGTGGATGGGGAAGAAAGTGCCTGAGGTTTTACTGTCCGGCGATCATGCGAAGGTAGACCGCTGGCGTCTGCTGCAGTCGCTTGAAAGAACGAAGGAGCGCCGGCCCGAATTATATGAAGAATATGAAATAACCCACGCCGAAGAGCTGGCTGCCTTAAGAAAGAAGCTGGAAAAGGAAAGAAAGAAGCTGGAGAAAAAGCTGAAAGCCGAAAGTAGTGAAGAATCATAGTATATGAGAGGATAAGGCATTGAGAATAGAAGCTACGGGACTATGCAAGAGCTTTACCAGGCTGGTTAATGATGCGGGAAAAAAGAGCCGCAAAGAAGAGTTTTTTGCGGTGGATCATGTGGATATTGATGCGAAGGAAGGCGAGATACTGGGGGTACTGGGGCCTAACGGCGCCGGAAAGACCACGCTGCTGCGTATGCTGGGCACTCTGCTGGAGCCCGGAGAGGGCGTGGTACGCATCATAGATGAGTCGGGAGAGGAAATATCCGATCCCATACGCATCAAGAACTGCATAGGTTATCTTTCGGAGAATACAAGGCTTTACGGCAGACTTTCGACCAGAGAGCTCATGCAGACTATAGGCGAGATCTACGGCATGGAAGCAGAGCAGCGGGATAAGCGCATAGAAGATATCATTGAGGTCCTGGATATGGGCGGCTTTGTGGATAACCGCATAGAACGCCTTTCAACCGGTCAGACCCAGAGAGCTAATATTGCCAGATGCCTTATTCATTCACCGGGAATATATATTTTTGATGAGCCGACGCTTGGTCTTGATATCTTAAGCAGCGAGGCTATAGTCAATTTTATGAAAAAGGAGAGGGATGCCGGCAGGACCGTGCTTTATTCCACTCACTATATGGAAGAAGCGCAATACCTCTGTGACAGGGTGATCATGCTCTACAAGGGCAGGATAATAGCCAATGCGTCCCCTTCATCGCTTATGGAGCAGACGGCTACGGATAACCTGCGCGATACCTTCAGGGCTATCATTAATGCGGGGGAAACGGAGGCAAAAGAGGATGCGTAAAAATATCATCTTTTCACTATATAAAAAGGAAATGCTGGATATACTGAGGGATAAAAAAACTATCCTTATGATGATAGTGATCCCTTTGATACTGTATCCCCTGATATTTGCAGGATCGATGTTTTTAGCTTCATCTATGCTGAATGCATCGACCAGCAAGAGTTATTACATAGGCTTTGAAGGGCTGAGAGACGAGCAGGCTATGGTAGATGCTTTTGATGCCCACAAAGATGAGCATAAATACAGCTTTGTATATTACAGAAATGCTGTGGGCGTAGATAATGAGAGCTATCTGCGTGACGGGAAGATAGATGCTTATCTGAAAGAAAGCGTATCGGATAATAAGCCGTATTATGAGATAGTCTATCTTGCTTCGGAGACGGATTCGCAGACTGCGGCAGGCATGGTCGAAAAAATACTGCAGGATATAAAAAAGGATACCACGGAAAGAGAGCTGACAGATTTGGGTCTTGAACCTGATGATATACTGCAGCCGTTTGGGTATACTTATGCTAACCATGCTACCAACGAAGAAAATGCAGGCTATCTGGTGGGAATGATCGTTCCGTTTCTTTTGATAACCAGCATACTGATGGGAGCGCTGTATCCCGCAATAGACGCGACCGCGGGAGAAAAGGAGCGCGGCACGCTTGAGACTCTATTGACTCTGCCGGTCAGAAATCTGGAACTGATCATTGCCAAATTCCTGGCTACGTCTACCGTGGCGGTGGGGGCAGCATTTCTGAATATCGTATCGATGGTATGCATGGGCATATATATGCTGGACAGCATGAATACCATGGGAGCTGCAAAAGGGCTGGATCTGGCATCATTTATACCGGCGGCTGTTGTAACTCTGTTATGTGTATTTACATTTGCGATGTTTGCTTCGGCGGTATGCCTTTCAGCATGTATTTTTGCCAGGAGTTTTAAAGAGGCGCAGAATTTTACTACGCCGGTAATGCTGGTATTCATGATAGGAGGCATGGCGGGGATGATACCCCAGGTCAGCCTGAATGCGACTACGGCCCTTATTCCTGTGGTCAATATAGCCCTGCTTATCACGGAGATTTTCCGTTTCCATTTTGAACTTTCGCAGATAGCCGTCGTACTTGTATCCAATCTGGCGTATACTGCCGTGGCCGTGGTAATCATGGGCAGGCTTTTCTCTTCGGAGAATATACTCTTTGGAGATGCGGCCGGCGGACTCAGGCTTTTGGAGAGCAGAAGCCACATGAAGGACAAACAGATCCCCGGCATAGGCGATGTCGTGCTTCTGTTCGCGGTGCTGCTTTTGGTGGTATTGTTTGGCGGCGGACTCTTCGTGATGCATTTCGGACTTTGGGGAATAGTGCTGGAGCAGGCCCTGCTCTTTGGCATAACAGCCCTTTACGCCTGGTATATCAAGACGGATGGGAAGGTAGTCTTTCATCTTCATGCGCCCAGACCGTTGGGAATAGTATCGGCGCTGCTTTGCTGGGCCGGATCCTATATCGTGATACAGCTGCTGGGCAATCTTGTTATAAGTATTTTCCCCGATCTTTCGCAGGCGAATACGGATGCTATCGCCGGCCTCTGGGAGGGGGCGCCGCTCTGGCTGATGGTGCTTTCTTCGGCTCTTATGCCTGCGATCTGCGAAGAGTGGGCGTTCAGGGGATTTTTCCTTGGCGCTGTGGAATTCAAACTTAAGCCCGCAGCTGCGATAGTGCTGACCGGAATGTTTTTCGGGGCTTTCCATATGAGTTTTCTGCAGTTTATACTGATATCGCCACTGGGCATACTTCTTACCTATATAGTATGGAAGGAAAGGAGCATATTCCTGTCGATGCTCATGCATTTCCTTAATAATCTGACATCTGTCCTGATGGAAGAATATAAGGATGAGGTAGAGGCAGCCTTTCCGTTCCTGGCTCAGGGTCAGATGACTGCCGGGCAGACTGCGGCTTTTGCGGCAGCGGGCGTGATACTTCTGGCAGCAGGGATAATGCTGCTTAACATTAAAAAGAAAGAGCCGGCCGCGGCGTAAGCGAAGCTTCCCGCCTTTTGAAAACCATGGGTCACAAAACCACGGGGACGAAGCTTTTGCGGTTTATAAAAAAAGCTTGCATAATAAACTGACATGTGTTAAACTGTCAAAGTTGCGAAAAGTAAAGAGATGTTCCGCTGGTATTCGAGATACGTAAGAACGTCCGATGAAATCACAGGAGGATTTATAAATGAACGCAGAGATCATCAAAGAGCTGGAAGCAGAGCAGCTCAAGAGCGAAGTACCTTCATTCAATGTAGGTGATACCGTTAAGGTTCACGGAAAGATCAAGGAAGGTGAGAAGGAGCGTATCCAGATTTTCGAGGGTATCGTTACCAAGATCCAGAACGGTGGCGCGCGCACTACTTTCACCGTACGTAAGTCAAGCGGCGGTGTAGGCGTTGATAAGACCTGGCCTCTTCACAGCCCCAATGTAGAGAAGGTGGAAGTTGTTCGCCGCGGTAAGGTCCGCAGAGCAAGACTTAACTACTTAAAGGGACGTGTTGGTAAGAAGGCAAAGGTTAAGGAAATTATACGCTGACAGGCGCATGATCCGAAACAGGGCACTTGGCCCGTTTGCGTGACACTAAAGGGGCGGATGTAATCTGCCCCTTTTTACTGTTAGAGAGGATAGATATGCCCCGAAAGAAGGGCTTGACCTTTTATACAAAAGAGAGGAAAATAAACAAAAAGCATGTGGGTGAGGTTTTCGGCTGGCTTTTCAGCGGAGCGCTCATGGTGCTTTTGGCGTTCATGTTTGTTTATCTTTTTGGCCTGCGTACCAGTATTATCGGTGTATCCATGGAACCGGGGCTTCATAACGGTGAAGAGATACTGATAGACAGATTTGTTTATCTTATACGCCAGCCGCAGAGCTCCGATGTGATCGTTTTCAGGCCTAACGGCAACGAGAACGCCCATCTTTATGTCAAGCGTATAGTGGCTGTTCCCGGAGATACGGTGCTGATCCGTGACGGGCTTTTGTATATCAACGGCAATGTCTATGATGAGGCAGGCATATTTGACCGTATAGAAAACGGCGGAATAGCGGAGCCGGGTCTCACCCTTGGCGAAGATGAATACTTTGTGCTGGGTGACAACCGCAACGACAGTGAGGACAGCCGGTCCAGCAATATAGGCCTTGTCAAACGAAGCTATATCATGGGACGGGCATGGTTCCATCTGAAATTTAAGAAAGAAAGCATGGGTTTTATAAAATGAACGTACAATGGTACCCCGGCCATATGACAAAGGCCGTACGCTCAATGCAGGAAGACATCAAGCTGGTCGATCTGATAATTGAGCTTCTGGATGCGAGGCTTCCCATGTCAAGCCGCAATCCCGATATCAACAGGCTGGGGCAGGGCAAGGCCAGACTTATATTGCTGAATAAGGCAGATCTGGCTGATGCAAAAGAAAACGAGAAGTGGCTTGGATTCTTTAAAGAGTCCGGGGCGCAGGCGGTGCTTCTGGATTCGCGCAATAACAGCGGAATGGCAGAAGTGAGGGCGGCTGTTAAGGCGGCCTGCAGGGAGAAGACGGAACGTGACAGACGCCGCGGCATAAAGAACAGGCCGGTGCGCGCTATGGTGGCAGGAATACCGAATGTCGGCAAGTCCACCTTTATAAACAGTTTTGCAAAGAAGGCAGTTGCAAAGACGGGCAATAAGCCCGGAGTTACAAAGGGCAAGCAGTGGATACGCTTAAGCAATGAGCTGGAGCTTCTGGACACGCCCGGAATACTGTGGCCCAAATTTGATGACGAATCTGTGGGACTGCATCTTGCCATGACCGGCAGCATAAATGATGAGATCCTGCCTAAAGAAGAGCTGGCCATGGCGATAATAAGCCTTATGAAAAAGGATTATCCCGGAAGGCTTTCTGAGCGTTATGAGGCTGATGAACAGGGATCTGACGCAGAGATCCTGACTGCCGCTGCAAAGCGGCTGGGCTGTATCAAAAAGGGCGGAGAGCCGGATACGCTCAGGGCTGCGGCTCTGATCATGGACGATCTGAGGGCCGGAAGACTGGGAAGAATAAGTATTGAAAGGGCATGAGCACGATGAAAGATGTAAAGCTTGATGACGAAAAGCTGGATGACGATCTTGAGATGGTGAGCATTGATGATGAATCCGAAGGTGACGAGGGAAAAGAAAAAGAAGCAGCAGCCAGGCGCAGGAGAGCTATAGCAAAGGATATTTTACAGAATTCCATTTTCCTGCTGGTGGTACTGGTGATCACCTTGCTGATAGTAAAGTATGTGGGTCAGCGTACCGTGGTTGTGGGACACAGCATGGAGACCACTCTTTCCGACGGAGACAGTCTGATAGTGGACAAGATCAGCTATCGTTTCAAGGATCCCAAGCGTTTTGACATCATAGTTTTTCCCTTTGAGTATAAGGAAGAGACTTATTACATCAAGCGCATCATAGGGCTTCCCGGAGAGAAGGTGCGCATAGACCGGGAAGGCGTGATCTATATTAACGGCGAGGTACTCGAGGAGAACTACGGCAGTGAGAGGATCAAAGATCCGGGGACTGCGATCGATGAGATCACTCTGGGAGATTCTGAATACTTTGTACTGGGGGATAACAGGAATCATTCTTCGGATTCCAGAACGCCTTCGGTAGGTTTGATCAAGAAAAAGGATATCATAGGCAGAGCTGCCGTGAGGATATATCCGTTCAACAAGATGGGAGGATTATAAGGATAATAAACGCAAAAATACAACCAGAATAATTCTTGTTCCTGCAGCTGTTCTCGGAGTTTGTTTTGCGTTCTGGGTAGCTGGTAATGTAAACAGGATCGTGAAAACAGGAGACAGCGATCATTCAATTGTACCGGCTGCATCATCAGAGAACAAAGAAAAAGATACAGTCAATCCGGAAACAAGGAAACTGAAAAAAGCCATTGATCCTGAAAAGGCGACCAAAGACGATATCTTTTATATGATGTTAAACAGCGTTGATTACTATGATAAAGTATCAGGAAGATTTATTCATAAATCATACAGAAGCGAATACTATGACGAAGTGGTATTTCAGACATGTCTTTCTGAGACAAGTTCGTATACTGATTACAGAATTTACAGGAACAATGTGAATGAAGAAAAGATCATCGCCGGAACAGCTGAATGTGAATCAGAAAACGCAAGATATTGCGACGGAGAAAGTTTTATAAGCGTTTATCCGAAAGATAAAACATGGGAATATATAAACAACGAAATTATTCCCCTTACTAAAGTTGTACATGTACCTGATCAGGACAGAATTACTGAAAAAAATGGTATTGTAGGTTATGCATATGAAATTGATCCGACTAACGTTATAATG
>CADAHD010000083.1 GCA_902787595.1 uncultured Lachnospiraceae bacterium | reverse complement strand
GGAACAGCGCTTTCCATGGCCTGCTCCTATTTTGATCTGGACTGCCAGGTTTACATGGTTAAGGTTTCCTACGAGCAGAAGCCTTTCCGCCGCGAAGTAATGCGCACCTACGGTGCTACCGTTACTCCTTCCCCTTCAATGAATACAGAAGTAGGCCGTAAGATCAACGCCGAATTCCCCGGCACCACAGGAAGCCTTGGCTGCGCTATATCAGAGGCTGTTGAGGCCGCTGTCAGCCAGGAAGGCTACCGTTACGTTCTGGGTTCGGTGCTGGCGCAGGTACTCCTTCACCAGTCCGTTATAGGCCTCGAGACAAAAGCCGCTCTTGATAAGTACGGCATCAAGGCAGATACCATCATCGGCTGCGCAGGCGGCGGTTCAAACTTAGGCGGTCTTATCGCTCCTTTCGCAGGCGAGATGCTCCGCGGCGAAGCAAATTACAATATCATCGCCGTAGAGCCTGCATCCTGCCCCAGCTTAACACGCGGCGTATATGCATATGATTTCTGCGATACCGGTAAGGTTTGCCCTCTTGCCAAGATGTACACCTTAGGCAGTGGCTTTATCCCTTCCGCAAACCACGCAGGCGGTCTGCGTTATCACGGAATGAGCAGCATCGTTTCAGAGCTTTACGATCAGAAGCTGATCACCGCACGCAGCGTTGAACAGACCAGCGTATTCGAAGCAGCGCGCACCTTTGCAAGAGTTGAAGGCATACTGCCCGCTCCCGAATCAAGCCACGCTATACGCGTTGCCATCGATGAAGCTCTTAAGTGCAAGGAGACCGGCGAAGAAAAGAATATCGTATTCGGTCTGACCGGCACCGGTTATTTTGATATGGTGGCTATCTCCCAGCTGCCTAAAGTATGATATAAAAAATCAGGGGTCGGAACTTAATGTTCCGGCCCCCTTTTTTATTCTCCCTTTCTGATCCTATTTAAACCAGCCTTTTTTCTTAAAGATGAGCATCCAGATGATAACTATCAGCACACAGACTCCTATCACCACAGGATATGCATACTCAAATTCAAATTCAGGCATCTTGAGGTTCATGCCGTACCAGCCTGCTATCAGCGATAAGGGCATGAATATGGATGTCACTATCGTAAACACTTTCATAAGGCGGTTCTGCTCTATGTCTATCTGCGCCTCATAGGACTCACGCACCTGAACGATATATTCACGAAGGTTCATCACTTCTTTTGAAAGACGCCCGCTGCGGCTGTCCAATATCTCAAAATACTTAAGGAAGTCTTCGCTTATCACATCGTTATCGTTATCGCAAAGCTCTTCGAATATCTCTTCAAACTGCTCGTAATACTGTTTGAGCCTCAAAAGCAGATAGCGCATATCCACGATAGCTTCCCTGATATCGTCCGACTTTCCGTGGATAACCCTGTCATCCAGATCAGAGATCTTATCTTCCAGCTCATCCAGATATTTGCTGTCTCCCCTGAAAAGATTTTTAAAGAAAGTATAGAGCGCTCTTTCGTTTGTCGGCATTTCCGTAAAGCACCTGCTCGCTTCTTTATAGGCCTTCTCATCTTCACAGATAACGAACACATCGTCCGCATCAATGTATATCAGCACCTGCGACACATCCGACTCGGCGTCCTTTATATCAAACCAGTCAAATGCGATAATATCAAAATTATCAAATGCTTCGAAAGTCTGGATAGTGCCTTCTTCAATATGCATGATGACCGGCTCTTCCAGCTGCTCCATATAATCATTTATATCTGCCCTGTAAATAACCTTCTGCATGATCCCTCCCTTCTGTATCAGACGGCAACGGTTCCTTCAGTGTTTGATCAGTTTAGCACAATTTTTGTTTTCGGATTATTGTATCATAGACGCCCGTATGAAAAAAGAGAAATCTATGAAAACGCTTACGTTTTTTTTATAAAAAGCTAAAGATCAGCTTTACAGCCAGCGCTGCCAGCCATGCAACAGCGCATTGCCATACTACCACAAACACCGCCCACTTGTGCCCCAGCTCACGCCTGATGGCAGCCACTGCCGCCACGCAGGGCGTATACAGCAGGCAGAATACCAGAAGCGAAAGAGCCGATGCCGCGCTCATTACCGCCGCCGCTCCGCCTTCTGTTCCAAAGAGCACGCCCAGTACCGATACCACGCTCTCCTTTGCGATAAATCCGCTGATCAGCGCGGTAACTATGCGCCAGTCTCCCAGACCCACGGGTCCAAACAACGGCACCAGCAATCCCGACAGGGCAGCCAGTATGCTGTCATGGGAATCAGCCGCCAGATGCATGCCTGTATCAAAACTCTTAAGAAACCACACCAGCACCGACGCAAGCAGTATCACACTGAAGGCACGCTGTATGAAGTCCTTCGTCTTTTCCCACATCAGAAGCATTACGCTCCTGCCACCGGGCATACGGTAATTGGGCAGCTCCATTACAAAAGGCACTGCCTCCCCCTTAAACAGGGTCTTTTTATAGATATGAGCCACCAGAATGCTGACCAATATCCCCAGCACATACAGCCCAACCATCACCAGCGCCTTGTATCTGGGAAAGAATGCATCCACAAAGAACGCATAAATAGGAAGCTTGGCCGTACAGCTCATAAAGGGCGTCAGCAATATGGTCATCTTTCTGTCCCTCTCACTGGGAAGGGTCCTGGTTGACATGACCGCAGGAACAGTGCAGCCAAATCCCAGCAGCATGGGCACGATGCTGCGCCCCGAAAGCCCCAGCCTTCGGAAGATCTTATCCATAAAGAAAGCCACGCGGGCGATATATCCGCTGTCTTCGAGAAGTGAGAGGAAAAAGAACATCGTTACCACTATCGGCACAAAACTCAGCACGCTTCCCACGCCTTCAAAGATGCCTTCCGTGATAAGCCTGTGAAACACTTCATTTACATTTGCGGCAGTCATGGCTTCATCAGCCAGGACAGTAAGCTTTTCTATCCCCAGCTCCAAAAGCCCCTGCAAAAAGGCTCCTATCACATTAAAGGTAAGGAAGAATACCAGAGCCATTATACCGATGAACAGCGGAATGGCAGTAAAGGTGCCGGTCAGGACTTTATCTATCCTGCGGCTGCGTATATGTTCCCTGCTTTCCCTTGGCTTGATCACGCACTCCCGCGCCACCTTTGCTATAAAGCAGAAACGCATATCCGCAATAGCGGCGCTGCGGTCTAAGCCTCGTTCCTTCTCCATCTGAAGCACTATATGCTCCAGCGTTTCCTTTTCATTCTCATCCAGTTCCAGACGCTTTAATATATGTTCATCGCCTTCTATCAGTTTCGACGCCGCAAACCTTAAGGGCACGCCATGATCCTTTGCATGATCCTCTATCAGGTGTTCTACCGCATGAAGGCAGCGATGCACCGCGCCGCCGTTATCATCATGGCTGCAGAAATCCTGTTCCAGCGGCTTTTCCTGATACTTTGCAATATGCAGTGCATGAGCCACCAGCTCATCAAGGCCTTCCCGCTTTGCCGCAGATATAGGCACCACGGGAGTCCCCAGCAGCTTCTCCATGCGGTTTACATCGATCGAGCCTCCGTTGCCCGTGAGTTCATCCATCATGTTAAGAGCCACTACCACGGGTATGTCCATCTCCAGAAGCTGCATGGTCAGATACAGATTGCGCTCGATATTTGTGGCATCGACGATATTGATGACAGCCCGCGGCTTTTCGTCCAGGACAAAATTCCTTGATACCAGTTCTTCGGCCGTATAGGGCGACATCGAATATATTCCCGGCAGGTCGGTAACCAGCGTATCTTTATGATCTCTTATGGCCCCGTCTTTTTTATCAACGGTCACTCCCGGGAAATTTCCCACATGCTGGTTGGCGCCTGTCAGCTGGTTAAAGAGCGTAGTCTTTCCGCAGTTCTGGTTTCCTACCAGCGCAAAGCTCAGGAGCTCACCGTCCGGCAGGGGATCTCCGCTGCCCTTCGGATGGAATTTACCTTCCTCACCCAGTCCGGGATGCGGCGTGATATTTTCCGCTCTCCTGGGCTTTTTCTCCTCTGCTTTGGTCTCTACGGGTTTTATATCTATCTTATCCGCATCGGCCAGTCTGAGTGTCAGCTCATAACCGTGTATGCGGATCTCCATGGGATCCCCCAGCGGCGCAAACTTGATCACTCTCACCTCTGCCCCGGGTATAACTCCCATATCAAGAAAGTGCTGTCGCAGGGCGCCTTCCCCCGCGACAGCCTCTATGATACCGCTTTTCCCTATTTCCAGATCCTTTAACGTCATCTTTTTTCCGGCTTTCTGTAAGATCTTTACTTATACAGCTTCTTTATCTCGTCCAGTTCTTTGCCAAACTGCGTAACAACAGACTTGGGGCCAACGAGCTTTACGCCTGTCCCCAATGCAAAGAGCCAGCCATAAAACTGATCGCTCAGCGCCACCTCAACATTGGTCTCCAGCCATCCGCTTTGTTTTATCCTGCTTATGGGTATATCTTTCCCAAAACGGTCCAGCATGACGCCCACCAGTTCTTCCTTAAACTGAAGTTTGACCCGTACTGCGGTACCGCCAAACATACCGAAGTTCATGCGGCTGTATTTAGCCGGATCAAATTCCCTGAAGATATCGCGGCCCCTTCTCTTTTCCTCCGATATCTCTATATCCCTCATCTTATCCACACGGTAATGCTTTATGCAGTCCATTTCCTCATCATAAGCGATAAGATAATAATTCTCATCATCCCAGTTAAGAGCCCAGGGACTGGCCTCATAGCGCTTGTCCTTACGGGGCACCATCTCCTTGTCGGCATTCCATTTCATATAATTAAAGCTTATCTTGCGGTTATTCGCTATGGCTTTATGTATCTCGTCCACGATATAATAAATGCTCTCGTTCATGGTCTTGATGCGGCCCTGGACCATAACCTGTCTCTTAAGCTGCTGCGCCTCATATTCACTCACAAAGCCGGTAAGCTTTTTGATCAGCTCATTTGATTTCTTTTCAGTGATGAATTTGGACGACTGGATCGCATCCACCAAAAGCTTTAACTCAGCCAGTTCAAACTGTTTTCTGCCGATGTGATAATAATAGCCGTGACCTACCTTTTCACCTATTATCTCATATCCCATTACTTCCAGCGCCTGCAGATCATCATAAAGACTCTTGCGATCCGCTGTTACTCCGTATTCCTCCAGCTCGCTGATTATATCAGCCATTGAAAGGCTGTTTTCATCATCGGTCTTTTCGATCAGAATACGGCTCAGGTAATAGAGTTTCAGTTTCTGTCCGCTTCCTTTTGGCATATCAAAACCTCCTGTTATTTATCCGCCCTCAGGGCGTATTCAATTCTTCCAGAATAGCATCCGAGATCTCACCATACAGCTTTATATACTCTGCTACAGCTTCTTCTCCGCTTTTTTTGCCGGCTGTCACATCAGCTATCAGCCTGTTTCGGCCGTTTACAAGTTTTTTTACATCCGCGTCCTTCATATCAAGCGCAGCGGTGACCGGCGCCTCCGCGCTGTTTTCAAGAAAAAAGTCTCTGCTTTTCTCCGCCAGGAGATCCCTTTTTTCCTCATCTTCCTCAAAGGGCGCTATCACATTATCCCAATGAACATTTTTTGCGCTCTTCATCCACAGCTTCTGTATGTCTTCTCCATCGAGCATGGTCTCAAACAACGCTTCAAACACAGCCTTTTCCCTTGCGCTGCTGTTGTCCCCGTCATCGATTATCACCCACACGGGAGCCTCCCGTCTCAGATATCCGCCATGCCCTTCCTCTATCTCTTTAATGGGCGGGAGCATCAGCAGCCGCTCATCTTCCAGCTCATCATCCACTCCGAATTTAGCCATACAGTCAGTCAGCGTGCGCGCCCATTCACCGGCCCAATAGGTAAATGCCATCCCTGATATCGAAGGATTTACATTAAAAAATTTTTCCCTGGCCGCCTTGCTGTCGGCTTCCTGCGTATCCTTGTCTATGATACCGTCTTTATACGCCGCTGCTATACGGTCAAGCGCATCTATGGCAGCCTGCTGTGTAAAACCGTCAGTCCATACTCCGTCTTTCAGATAGAAAGCCGGGTATGCATCCTGCCAAAATTCGGGCAGCGTGTCTATATAGGGTTCTTCATCATTCAAAAAGCCCGCGGCTATAACGCCGGAATTGCGGCCTTCACTGAAGTATCCCAGCATATCCATGTACTTATCAAAAGTATCTATATCTTCTATGCTGTCTATTCCGTCTGTATTCTTTGCATAAAGCGCAAACCACGAAGCTTTTACATATGTGATGCAGCCGTTCCCGTACACAGGCATAAAACCATACTGTCTGCCGTTTTCATCCCGGTCCTGTATATTCACATCATTATCGAGCAGTCTGCTTTTGAAAGCCGCATTATCATAGGCTTTTGACATATCCCAGAGATACCCCGCCTGCCTGTATGCATAATACTGTGATCTGCTCATGACCACCGCATCTGGATATCCCTCATCTCCGGGTCTGCCGGAATCCAGCAGCCTCGCCACTTCTTCAACATAAGTATTCTTATCGGGCACATTTATATTTATCAATATCTCCCGGCCGGTCTTTTCTGCCACCGCTTCTTCCCAGGCTGCAGCAAAGTCCTCCGTCTTTTTTTCGTTCCCGAAAGAAAAGCCGGCATCGACAACTATATTGATCTCTTTTAACTCATAATCTTCGTCCGGCTCTGCTTTATCTGCGCCGGGCTTATCCTCACTTCTTTCGGTTACAGCGCTGTCAGCGTTTTTATCTGCATCCGCTTCATCGGTAATCGTTTCCTTCTTAAGCTGAGGCTCCGTTTTCGAAACATCTGCGGCTGCAGTACCTTCCTCCGACGCTGTCTCTGTCTCCGGCGCTTCATAAACATCCGGCGCTTTATCCTTCGTTCCCGCGCATCCGCCCAGCATAAATGCCAGTGCTGCTGCGAGCACCTTTTTATAAATATTTTTCATACTGATCCCAGGTCTTTACTTTTCGTTCTTTTTCTTTTCTCTCATGTTATATTTTACCAGGACCACATCCGCCGGTTCATAATCGCCCAGGTATTCGTCCGTTCTCCTGATCAGCTCTTCATAGTCCACATAAGGGATCTTGACTATACAGGAATCACTGAGCATAAGAATGCGGTAAACATAGAAGTATCCCGGCTCCTCGCGAATGATCAGCCCCAATTCGCTTATTATATTAAAGTTTTCATCCAGCACATAGGAATGTGAACTGCCCGAAAGAATATACCCCCCTGTATTCTCCGACCGCCAGAGCGACATAAACAGCACATCATCAAGCTCGTAGGAAGCGATCTCTTCGCGGCTCTGCGCATCATAGATCATTACTACACCGTTTGTCATCTTTGCCACCACATACCTGCCGTCTTCCGAATAAAATGAATCCTCCAGATGCCTCACATCAAAATCAGCTATCTGTTCCATAAACTCATCAGCTTGAGCTTCATGATAATGCTGATTTTCGAGAAGTTCAAAATAATAATCCGCTTCTTCACCTTTGGGCCGGATCAGCTCCGCCCCCGGCGCGATAACCTTGCTGTATTTAACCAGATAATTTTCACTGAAATCCGCCATATACATGTCGCCGTTTGAATATAACGCAACCGACGCATTTCCGTTAGGCGTATCCTGGAAGAAATCGTCTGTTACCACATTTTCGCCATATTCTCCGAAAGAATGAACGCTGCAGCCACCCGTCATATAGTAGAATTTATCATCTTCAACCCAGGCCTCAACAGCCATATCCCCTATAAGACTTATACCCTTAAGCTCACCGTCTGACAGATCCAGAAGTGCCAGATTGTTTACCCCCTTTGCATAAAGGGTATCACCGGCTATATAAAGTCCGTCGATATTAAGATTATTTACCTCGGTATTCCAAAACAGCTGTCCATTGGAGAGCTTATAAGCAGATATGCTGCATATCTGGTCATCGCCTTCGCCCCTGTAGCTCGTCACAGCCATATAAAGCATATTGTTTTTTATGCAGTTGGAAACAGACATAAGGCTTTCCTGATCTTTCCCGTCAAAATGCAGGATCTCGCGGCCGTCGCTTTTATTGGCTACTATTACAGCATACTGATCCAAGCCATAAACAGATATAACCATCCGCTCACCGAAAAAATCGATTTCGATGCTTGCTTCCTGATCGCCGGAATAATAGGGTTTCAGATCCAGCTTATATACTATATTACCGTCACCGTCAACAGCTATAAGTTCGGAGATCCCCTTTCCGCTGTGACCGATAAGGGTCATGGATCCGTCCGGCGCCTGCTCATATTTGTAGTAATCCGCCTGATCAAACAGCTTTTTTTTGTAATCCGAATCAAGCCTGCCATAATACAGGCCGGTATTGTCATTCAGAAGATATCCGTCCTCTCCGCAAAATGCCGCCTTAAAATCCGACATTCCCTCGTCATCCGGTGAAGAGAGGTCAAGCACTTTTTTTCCGCTCTTCAGCTCAAATATCACTATACGCCTGAAGTCATTTGTGAGCAGATATTTACCGTTGGCGGACAGCTGGAAAGACCATACCGTATTATCCAGATCATAACACTCCACCGCAGTACGCTTTTCACCTTCGGCATAGATATTCATGTATGAATACAGTTTTGCCAGAGCCTCGGCGTTGTATCCCTTATCGGGATGATCGGGCAGCACATCCCTGAGCGCATAGATCGCATCCTTTATGCGCCCGTCATCGGCTATCTTAACAGCTGTATCTGCCATGGTGCCTGCATACTTATCTTCCAGCTCCTTGTACTGAGTCGATATCAGCTTGTTGAGTTTGCTTATCTGGATAAGCGCAAATATGGCAAAAACAGCCACCAGCATAACTACTGCGCCCACCGTGCCCGTCCATGTAACCCTGCGGCGCATGATCTGCTCACGATGCCTTTGCTTAAGCTCATCATAAGTCAGCCCAAACATCGCTGCACAAAGCTGTATAACAGCATTGTCCATAGCCTTTAGGATTTCTTTGCGGTCTTTTCCACGGGTATCCGCTGCCAGCGGCTCTATCTCACGGCGCACTTTTACTTCATTTCCTGCTTCGTCCTCTCCGACTATCTCCTCATATGTAAGTATCTCAGGGAATGAATTCTCCGGTTCGTCCTCAGCCAGCACAACCAGGATATGCTTCCTGTCGTGGTTTTGCAGAAAGAGCTCTATTTCTTTCATACACCAGCTCGACTCGGGATATCTGGGAGTACAGATAGTTATCAGATAGTCAGAATTATCCAGAGCCTGTTTGATGGGCTCTGTAAGATCCTCCGAAAGCGGAAGTTCATCAACATCACGAAAAACACGCTCTATCCTGGTCTTTCCGCCATCCACCTTATCATGTACGGATCTGGGCAGCCTGAAGTTTTCCAGCTTGCGGTGGAGATGGCCCGCCACAAAATTATCAAGATCAGCGTGTCTGTAACTTATAAAAGCATCATAATGCACATTCTTAAGGTCAGCCATTAAGTGAGTCTCCTTTCAGAATCCCCGCTCATTCTTCAATGAAATACTGC
>CADAHD010000082.1 GCA_902787595.1 uncultured Lachnospiraceae bacterium | reverse complement strand
CAGCGGGAGCCATTTCATGGAGCTCTCCGGCGGAACCATCAATGCTACCGAGCTGGTAGCGGCTCTCATCAATCAGAAGGATAATATTATAGAGGGTATAAAGTATGCGCAGGATTCGATAGACGGATCCATGAGCATTATGCTGCTTACTCCCCAGGGCGTGTACTGCGCAAGGGATAAGATGGGCAGAACGCCGATCGTCCTGGGCAAGAAGGAAGAAGGCTATTGCGCTTCCTTTGAATCCTTTGCATTCCAGAATCTGGGCTATTCGCCTCTTCGCGAACTGGGCCCGGGCGAGATAGTAGTCATGACGCCCGAGGCTGTGCAGACCCTTGCAAATCCCGGTACCAAAATGCGCATATGCACCTTCCTCTGGGTATATTACGGTTATCCATCATCCGTTTATGAAGGCATATCCGTTGAGCGCATGCGTTATAACTGCGGCGCCAAGATGGCGCAGAGAGACAGCGGGAACAAACCCGGTGCCGATATAGTGGCCGGCGTGCCTGATTCGGGTACCGCGCATGCCGTGGGTTATGCAAATGCATCCGGCATACCTTTTTCAAGGCCTTTTGTTAAATATACGCCTACCTGGCCCAGGAGCTTTATGCCCACCATTCAGTCCAAGAGGGATCTTATCGCCAGGATGAAGCTGCTGCCTGTTCATGAGCTGATCGACGGACACAGCATATTGCTGATCGATGATTCCATAGTCCGCGGAACACAGCTGCGGGAGACTACGGAATTCTTATACAAGAGCGGCGCAAAGGCAGTGCATGTGCGTCCCGCGTGCCCGCCCATCATGTTTGGCTGCAAGTATATCAACTTCTCGCGTTCCAATTCGGAAATGGAACTTATCGCACGCAGGGTGATAGCTAAGGAGGAAGGCGAGGATGTAAGCCGCGACGTGCTTGACGATTACTGCAATCCCGATTCCGACCGCTATCATAAGATGCTGGATAAGATAAGGGAACAGATGGGCTTCACCAGCCTGGCATATAACCGTCTGGATGATATGATGGATGCTGTCGGCATCGATAAGGACAAGCTTTGTACATACTGCTGGGACGGAAGAGAATAGTTGAAATTTCATAGCGTATGTACTACAATATCCGTTGGTTGCAATAAACATTTTACAATATAAAGGAGCAAAAAAATGAACCTTTCACCACTTCAGAAAGCAAGATATGAGTATTCACCCAAGCTGCCCGGAATGCTGCGTAACGGCATCTCCGAAATCTGCGTTAAGGAAGGCAGCGCTACAGCGAGCGTAGCAGATCAGGACAAGATCAAAGCGCTGTTCCCCAATACATACGGTAAGCCCGAGATCACTTTTGAAAAAGGCGCAAACACCTCCGCTGCAAAGAAGCAGGTTGTAGGCGTTATCCTTTCCGGCGGACAGGCACCCGGCGGACACAATGTTATCTCAGGTCTTTATGATGCATTAAAGGCTACCAACAAGGAGAACGTTCTTTTAGGATTCAAGGGCGGCCCCGACGGACTTCTTAAGGATGATTACGTTGAGTTCGATGACAAGTTCATCGATGCATACAGAAATACCGGCGGTTTCGATATTATCGGTTCCGGCCGTACCAAGCTCGAGACCAAAGAGCAGTTTGCTATCGTTGCAGAGAATGCAAAGAAGAACGGCCTTACCGCTATCGTTATCATCGGCGGTGATGATTCCAACACCAACGCTGCCACTCTTGCAGAGTACATGGCAGCTAACAATACCGGCGTTCAGGTTATAGGCTGCCCCAAGACCATCGACGGCGACCTCAAGAACGAAGATATCGAGGCTTCTTTCGGTTTCGATACCGCTACCAAGACTTATTCGGAGCTGATCGGCAACATCGAGCGCGATGCAAACTCAGCTAAGAAATACTGGCACTTCATCAAGGTTATGGGCCGCAGCGCTTCACATGTTGCTCTTGAGTGCGCGCTCAAGACCCAGCCCAATATCTGCCTTATCGGTGAGGAAGTGGCTGCAAAGAAGATGTCTCTTGCGCAGATCACCAACTATATCGCAGATGCAGTTGAGAAGAGAGGCAACAACGGCAACAACTTCGGTGTGGCTATCATTCCCGAAGGTATCGTTGAGTTCGTTCCCGAGTTCTCTACTCTTATAGCAGAGATCAATGAGCTGCTTGCAGGCTCCAAGACCGATGAGTTCAATGCTCTTCCCGACTGGAACGCAAAGTATGATTTCATTAAGGCCGGCCTTACCGCTGAGTCCTTCAAGGTATTTGATATCCTGCCTCAGGGCATACAGCAGCAGCTGTTCCTTGAGAGAGATCCTCACGGCAACGTACAGGTTTCCCTGATCGAGTCCGAGAAGCTTTTCTCCGAGATGGTTAAGAACGAACTGGCTAAGAGAAAGGCAGCAGGAAGCTACAAGGGCAAGTTCGGCGCTCAGCATCATTTCTTCGGATATGAAGGCAGATGCGCATTCCCTTCAAACTTTGATGCAGATTACTGCTACTCACTGGGATACAATGCATTTATGCTGATCCAGTATGGTTACACCGGTTATCTTTCAAAGGTATCCAACCTGGCTAAGCCCGCAGAGGAGTGGGTTGCAGGCGGTATGCCCATCACCAAGATGATGAATATGGAAAGAAGAAACGGTGAAGACAAGCCCGTTATCAGAAAGGCTCTGGTTGAGCTGGACGGCAAGCCCTTCAAGTTCTTTGAGGCTCACAGGGAAGAGTGGGCAGTTGAAACTGCATTTACCTATCCCGGCGCTATCCAGTATTACGGACCTTCCGAGGTTTGTGATCTTACAACTGTAACTCTTGCACTTGAGAAAGGCTGAGGATCACTTTAGTAATCATTATAAGGACGGGGCCTGTCAGGGCCTCGTCTTTTTTAAAAAAATGGAGAATTTCTAATATGAGCAAATGTCTGAATTGTGGCGGAGAAGTCAGATTTGATATAAAATCTCAGATGCTTATATGTTCTTCCTGCGGCTCTATGGATGATCCGAAGGAGCAGAGGGAGTCGGCTGATTATGCGCAGGATGCGGAATCGGAATTCACTTTATTTGTATGCCCTCAGTGCGGCGGCCGCGTGTATTCCACGGATAATTCCATTAACGGTTTCTGCAGTTATTGCGGCAGTAATGTTATACTCCGGAGCCGGCTCGAAAAGATGAAAACACCGCGTTCGCTGGCGCCTTTTATGATAACCAAGGAAGCCTGCAAGGCAAGGTATCTTAACTTTGTAAAGAAGGCGCTGTTTGTTCCGGATGAGATAAAGAAGGAGGAATATCTGGATAATTTCCGCGGCATCTATATGCCCTATTGGGGCTATGACGCCAGGATAAGCGGCTTTTTATCGCTGTACGGGACAAAGACCATCAGGGAAGGCGGGAGCGTATACGGACAGAGTTATAAATGCAGAGGCTGGCTGGACGCCCAGTACCAGGGTATTTTTTATGATGCGTCTACAGCTTTTGATGATCATTTCAGCTTTCAGATCGCGCCTTTTGATTCCCATGCGCTGGTGGATTTTAATCCGGCATATCTGAGCGGCTTCTATGCGGATATGGGGGATGTGGGCTATCGCGTATATGAGGATAATGCTCTGCGCATAGCCGAGAATAAGGTTTTTGAATCCGTGCAGCTTCACAAGGCTTTTCCTTATACCACATTTTCGGATGATCAGCTTGAGCTTTTCAGACCTGCCATGGATGTAGAGATAAACGGTATTTATATGTCGCTGTTTCCTGTATGGTTCTTGTCACACAAGACGGATGACCGCGTGTCTTATGCTGTGGTAAACGGACAGACGGGACGCGTTGCCGCGGATCTGCCTGTAGACAGGAAAAAATTTGTGATCACATCACTGCTGGTTGCGATCCCCCTGTTTATCCTGCTCAGTTTCACCATACTGATGACAATGGATGCGCTTCTTATTACGTCGGAAGTTTTTGCGGCGCTGGCTGTAGCGCTGCTTTGCCATATGGTAAATAAGATCACGGTGCGTGATCTGAGACTTGATGACAGAGGATATCTTAGCAGGTTCAACAGACTGGGATATCTGGAAAGATCGCGAACAGAGGCGACAGAAGAGGTCAGAAAGCGGCAGATGGGTATTCTCATAAAAGTAGGCACGTTCTTTTTAGTATCAATATTATTTGCTCTCAGCGCTATACAGCCCTTTATTGTGAAGGATAACCGGATGATAAAACTGTTTTTGCAGGGCTTATTGAGCCTGGCGCTGGAGATCATGGTCATAAAATGCACCCAGCTTATATACACAGGGGGGCGTAAGAATTCCGGATGGATGATAGCGGGTATTTGGACGGTATTTATTGCTTCACTCATAGGATTTATAACCATGTGTATCGTTCCGGAATTTCAAATGGCAAGCTATATCTCTATAATACTTATGATGACGGGAACGCTGATATCGCAGCTGGCGGCACTGGGGCAGTACAATATAATGACAAGCATGCCGCTGCCGCAGCTTGACAGAAAGGGAGGAGAGGAATAATGGAGACTGTCTTTTTATATCTGAGCTGTGCACTGCTTTCAATGATCATATCGCTGACGGTCTGTTTTCTGCTGGTGATCCTTTCAAGAAAGGAAAAGAAGGCGACAGAGAGCGAGATCATAAGCGGAACTTTTGCGGAATTTTATCTTAAGGATCCGCAGATGGAACCCAGCAGGGAACATTTTGTAAAGGTCAGACGATAACGCCGCAGTGCGGTCAGGGAGGTGTGCTGATGGCAGAAAATGCAGAAAGAAGTAAAGTTGGCGGATCGGCAGAAAGATCAAGGGAAAAGGTGATAGTCAGGGCCAGTATAACAGGCATACTGGCAAATATATTGCTGGCGGCTTTTAAGGCGGCAGTCGGCGTCATCAGTAATTCCATTGCGATCGTTCTGGATGCGGTGAATAATCTTTCGGATGCCGCGAGCTCAGTCATAACCATCATAGGGACAAAGCTTGCAGGACGGGAGCCGGATAAAAAGCATCCCTTTGGATACGGAAGGATAGAATACCTGAGCGCGCTGGTCATCTCTGTCATCGTGCTCTACGCCGGCGTTACTTCGCTTATAGAATCCGTAAAAAAGATCATAAAGCCCGAAGAAGCCGATTATTCGACGGTATCTCTGATCATCGTGGGCGTGGCTGTATTTGTAAAGATAATACTGGGGCTGTATGTCAAGAAGACGGGAGAAAAAGTCAGCTCCGATTCCCTTATCAATTCAGGCAAGGATGCGCTGCTTGATTCTGTTATATCGACATCTACGCTGATCGCGGCGCTGGTATTTATGTTTACGGGCCTTTCACTGGAGGCTTGGCTGGGCGCGGTCATATCTGCGGTCATAGTAAGATCGGGCGCAGAGATGCTTAAAGAGACCGTATCCAAGATATTGGGAGAACCCGGAGATGTGCAGCTTCTGCAGGATATTAAGGCTACCGTAAGATCTTTTGATATGGTAAAGGGAGCCTTTGATCTGGTGCTGCACAATTACGGCCCGGATAATTATAACGGATCCATACATATAGAGATCGAAGATACTCATACGATGGAGGAATTAGACGAGCTCAGCAGGGATATTACGATAGAGGTATATAAAAAACACGGGGTGCTCCTGACTGCCATAGGTATTTATTCGGTAAATACCAAGGATCCGGATGTTGCAAAGCTGCGGGATAAAATGAGCAGGCAGGCGCTTTCGCATGAGCATATAAAGCAGATGCATGGTTTTTATTACAACAAGAAGCAGAAAGCGGTCCGTTTTGACCTGGTGGTCAGCTTTGAGGCGGCCAGCCGCATAGATCTTTTTCGTGAGGTTATGGCAGAGCTGTGCGAAACATATCCGGAGCTGGAGATCAATGCTTCCATGGATATGGACTACGGTGAGCTGCTGTAGGATGCGATATGAGTGAAAAGGCGGAAAAAGAAAGAAAAAACAGCGGCATGCTCAAGGGCATACTCTGCATAATGCTGGCGGCTCTCGGCTTTTCGATGATGACTTTTTTTGTGCGCATCTCAGGGGATGTGCCTACCATGCAGAAGGCCTTTTTCCGCAATGCGGTGGCAGCTGTGATAGCGCTTGTGCCCATACTCAGATCAAAGGATAAATTCCGCATAAAGAAGGGCTGCTTTCCGGATATAGCCTTCCGCTGCATCTTCGGGACCAGCGGACTTATCTGTAACTTTTATGCCATAGACAGACTGGGGATAGCCGATGCCAATATGCTTAATAAGCTTTCTCCTTTCTTTGCGATACTGCTGTCCATACCGCTTGTCAAAGAAGTGCCCAATCTGGTGGATATTGCGGCTACGGCGCTGGCTTTTACGGGTGCGATGTTCATCATAAGACCGGGTGGAGACGTCTCTGTTTTCCCGGCGCTGATGGGACTTTACGGCGGTTTCGGAGCCGGCACGGCTTATGTATTTGTGCGAAGGCTGGGGATAAAGGGAGAGAGGACGCCGGTGATAGTGCTGTGCTTCTCACTTTTCTCCTGTCTGGTAACGGCGCCCTTTCTGCTGTTTGATTTTCATCCCATGAGCGCGCAGCAGTGGCTTTGCCTGATAATGGCGGGAGTATCCGCGGCCCTTGGGCAGTTTTCGATAACCACCGCTTATAAATTTGCGCCGGCTAAAGAGATATCGGTATTCGATTATACACAGGTGATCTTTGCAGCCGTGCTGGGAATGATCTTTTTGAAGGAAACGCCTGTGCCTCTGAGTATTGTGGGATATGTGATAATAATAGGCACCGCTGTGGGCAGATGGTATTATCTGCGCGGAAAATGATCAGCGGCCCTTAATTATCCTGTCATAGAGGGAAAGATAATCCATGAGCGGAGCGAGCTTATTTTCGTCACCGGAACGCAGGAGCTCGACTATCGATTCCGGAAGGGGGACTTCGCTTCCGAGAGGGACGCGGCCCAGTACCAGATAATCCATGCCGGTATCAAGGGCTTTGCATAAGTCCACCATTTTCTCAAGTGACATACGGGCTACGCCGCGTTCAACGCTGCTGATGTGTTTTACTGTGATGTCAAGCGTTTCGGCCAGCTGTTCCTGCGTCATATGACGGGCTTTTCGCAGCTGCTTGATACGCGCTCCTATCTCACTGTCCAGAATACTTTCTTTCATCGGGTCGTCCTCCTGTTGTTGGGTGTAGTTTTCTGCACTTCAAATATTATAGAATATACGGAGGTTTGAAAAAGGTCCGGAAGGTGTGAGAATATGCACTTAAAAGGTGCATGCGGGCGGGCTTTTTAGTTTGTACGACAGCTTGAAAAAAGCCGTATTATATGCTAAAATCATTTAATTGTTATTTTTGGAGGAGTAAAGATGAGCGAACAGTACAGAACATTGACACTTAATGAGATAGGAGAGGATAAGATAGGCCGGGAAGTCAAAGTAGCCGGCTGGGTTGAGAATATACGTGATCACGGAGGCGTATCCTTTATCGATCTTCGTGATATGTACGGAGTGGTGCAGGTAGTCTTAAGGGATACCTCACTTCTGGAGGGCATAACCCGTGAGGATTGCGTATCGATAGAGGGACCCGTTGAAAAAAGAGATGAAGAGACATACAATCCAAAGATACAGTCCGGTACGGTAGAAGTAGAAGCAAAGAGCATCAGCGTTCTTGGCAAGGTATACCGCCAGCTGCCTTTTGAGATAATGACTTCAAAGGAGACCCGTGAAGAAGTACGTCTTAAGTATCGTTATCTGGATCTGAGAAACCAGAAGGTAAAGGATAATATATTATTCCGTTCGGAAGTTATTGCTTTCCTGCGCAAAAAGATGACGGATATGGGCTTTGTGGAGATCCAGACCCCCATACTCTGCGCATCTTCACCCGAAGGCGCAAGAGATTACATAGTGCCTTCCAGAAGATATAAGGGCAAGTTCTATGCTCTGCCCCAGGCACCCCAGCAGTACAAGCAGCTGCTCATGGTATCCGGTTTTGACAAGTATTTCCAGATCGCGCCCTGCTTCAGGGATGAGGACGCAAGAGCCGACCGTTCACCCGGTGAGTTCTATCAGCTGGATTTTGAGATGAGTTTTGCAACCCAGGAAGATGTTTTCAAGGTGGGAGAGGAAGTCCTGGCAGAGACTTTCAAGAAGTTTGCGCCCGAGGGCTTTGCTGTTACCGATGCGCCCTTCCCCATTATCTCATACAGGCAGGCTATGCTGGAATTCGGCAGCGATAAGCCGGATCTGCGCAACCCTCTGCGCATAATAGATGTCAGTGAGTTTTTCTCACGCTGCACATTCAAGCCTTTCCACGGAAAGACCGTGCGTGCCATCAATGTTCATCAGCAGATGAGCAAGGGCTTCCATGAGAAACTCCTCAAGTTCGCTCAGGGTATCGGCATGGGCGGCCTTGGCTATCTTGAAGTTCAGGACGACTTAAGCTATAAGGGGCCTATCGATAAGTTCATTCCCGATGATATGAAGGCGGAGATACGCGAACTGGCAGGTTTGTCTGCAGGCGATACCATCTTCTTCATTGCGGATAAGGAAAAGCAGGCTTCGCTCTTTGCGGGACAGTTACGTACGGAACTGGGCGAAAAGCTGGATCTGATAGAGAAGAATGCATACCGCTTCTGCTATATCAATGATTTCCCTATGTATGAATATGATGAGACCGAAAAGAAGATCGGCTTCACCCACAATCCTTTCTCCATGCCCCAGGGCGGCTTAAAGGCTCTTGAGGAGGAAGATCCTCTTT
>CADAHD010000081.1 GCA_902787595.1 uncultured Lachnospiraceae bacterium | reverse complement strand
GCTGCCAGCACAGCCAGACTTATGAAGATATTCATTATTAGTTCTGCGGCATAACTCTCCGCCTGTCCGCTTCCGCCGTTCTTCTGCATTACAAAAAAGCTTATGACGGCTCCGGCCAGGGCACAGAGCATCAAGATAAGCTCATTCCTCTGAGTATATAGCTTAGGGAAACGCTCCTCTCCTGCCGCCGCAATGATACCGATGAGGAATGCGTGGTTTGAGAGTGTCCAGAAATCAAAATATCCGCTCTCATATAACCATATGCTGTAGCCTGTGATCACGCACACCAGAATGGGAAGTGCCGCTTTCCTGCAAAAGGCAAAGCATAGGATAAAGGCTATGTACATGACAAAGATAACATTGAGAAACCAGTATTCACCGGCCGTAAAAAAAGTGATCAGCCCCTCTTTGCTTGTAAAAAACATATCTCTGTGGTATATCTCAAGCCCGGTATAAAGAAGGATATACGGAAAATAGACCGCGAGTAAGCGCTTCAGTATAAAGACCGCATCTACCTTTCCCGCAGTTTTAAAACTCTTATACAGACCATAGCCGGATAAAAGGAAAAATATATCAACTCCCGGTGGTCCCCAGGTGCTTATGCAGTGTCGCAGCATGGGATGCGGCAGATCCAGATAATACCATTCCGCATAATGGCTGGCTATGACTATCAATATTGCCAGGCTGCGAAGATACTTTGAAACGTTGCGTGTTATCAAGCCATTCTCCTCTATCGTGCGGGGAAGATGAAATCGCACTCTCCCCGGCAGCTCTGCCATAAAAACAAGAAAGACAGGGGAAACCCTTGTCTTTCTTATGATCTATGGGACCAACAGGGTTCGAACCTGTGACCTCCCGCACGTCAAGCGGACGCTCATCCCAGCTGAGCTATGATCCCGTAAACAAAGGTAATCTTATCGTATTAATACACTTATGTCAAGATTCTTCGCGGCCCGAGATCACTAAATTCAAACTGCGCGTTCGTACTAAATTCGGCTATGCCTCATTAAGTACTCACTTACGCCCAGAATGACAATCAGTATGCTTATACCAGATATGCTATCATTTTTAAGTATGCCTTGATGACTATCCTGCGGTCGAATTCCTTCTCCATTTTCTTTCGTCCGGCAAGTCCCATCTTTCTGCGGTCTTCATTTGTGAGCGCCAGAAAGGCTTCTATCTTCCTTACCAGAGCATCCACATCCCCGCCATGGTAGATAAAGCCGCTCACATTATTCTCAACCGCTTCACGGCAGCCCGGATTATCGGTGGTTATGATGGGACGTCCGCTGGCTGCATTTTCCAAAAGCACATTACTCATACCCTCCCCATAGGTGGAAGGGTGAATGATGCAGTGCGAACGCTTAACCCAGGGACGCACATCTTTCTGCGACCCGCGGTAATGGACTATACCCTGCTTTTCAAGTTCCTGCAGTTCTTTTTCGTAATGTATCTCAGTAGGCTCGATAAAGCCCAGCATATTAAATTCCGTATTGGGATACTTACTCCGTATACGACGGGCAGCTTCGATATAATCATCCACTCCTTTATCATGAAGCACGCGGCCTATATAATTAAATACCACAGTCTCCTCTTTAAGGCCGTCACCGCCTTCGGGATAAGGCTGCAGTTCAAAACGCTCAAGTGCCACTCCGCTGCCGGGTATCAGTCTGTATCTGCCTCTCACCATGCCGCTCTTTTTTGCCAGTCTCAGATTGGTCGCATTCTGAAACATCAGACACGATGAGTTGCGGAAAGCAAGTTTAAACAGCTGCATGGCTATGAACTTCTTGATGCCCTTCTGCATTATCACCGATCCCCATCCGGTCAGGTTGCTTATAACAGGTATTCCCAGAAGCTTTGCCGAAAGCCCGGCATAAACATTGGGCTTGGCCGTATAGCTTAGTAAAACTGCCGGTCTGTATTTCTTGAGCACGCTGAAATAATGCGCAGCAAGCTTTGCATCATTTAATATGTTTGTGCCGCGCCTGTCTATATCGGGATCGTCGTAGATAAAATCCACATTCTTTTTAAGTCCCTCTTTTTCAAGCACCTCAAACTTGGGGCCGTCCGGGCAGGATATCATCAATCTGTATCCTGCATCCCTTATTGCCTTTATAAGCTCGAGTCTGAAGCAGTAGACATCATCATCATTATTGGTAAAAAGCGCTATCAGCGGTTTTTTCGCCATCTCTTTATCTCCCTGATCTTTTTATATTCTACAGGATAATCGATCCATTCGTTTCCGCGCATCGTCTGAAGAATAGCCTGCACCGTCCTTATGATTATGCTTATATCATAGATAAGCGACCAGTGCTTTAAATAATACAGATCCAGCGCAAGCTTTATATGGAGAAATCTGTCCGTATAGGCGCTCTGCGCATCCTCACCCGACAGATACTTATCACCATGCGTATAATTGAATATGCTTCCCGGGCAGGCCAGTCCGGGCAGGACCTTGAGCGTCAGCTTTTCCTTCTCCGTATAATACTCATTTACTATATCAACATCTTCCGGTCTGGGACCTACTATTGACATCTCGCCCTTCAGTATGTTGACCAGCTGCGGAAGCTCGTCTATCTTTGTTTTTCTGAGTATCTCGCCCCATGCAAAAACACGGCTGTCCTTTGCTGCCGTTATTGCGCCATGCTTATCGGAGCCCACTCTCATCGTGCGAAACTTGTACATGGTCACAGGGACCAAATCCTTACCCATGCGCTTTGCTTTATAGATCACGGGGCCGGGATCACAAATAAGTATCCCCAGCGCCGCCGTCAGCATCACCGGGCTCAGTATCAGCAGAGCCAGTGCTGACAGGATCACATCAAAGCAACGCTTAACAGCAGCCTGCACAGGTTTCTTTTCTATCATCAGCATTATCTGAAAGTCCTCCTGATACTGACAAATACTTCGGCCGCTTCCATACAGCACTGGTTGCCCCAGAATGCTGCCTGATGCCGCAGAGCTTCGGAGGATCTGGGATGAGGATACTCCCTCACTTCCGAAGTATATCTTTCAAATGCTTCTATCTTCTTATCAAGCTGTGCGCTTATGTCGATCCAGGTATCAGGCGCAAAGCTCTTTGGATGTCCCCACTCCGTGCTGGATGCGGTATAAAAACAGAGAAATTCTTTTATCCATTCGCTGTTGGGTCTGAAGGCCACAAGTGCTGCCTCAAATAAAATCCTGTGATCCCTGTTGGCATCGGAACCCGACTGACAGTAAATGATATCTGGCTTAAACTCCTCAGATACCTTCTCCAGCGGCGTGATCAGCTCTGTCAGCGTGTAGGTATCCAGCCTCTGGTCCGGAAACTTTAAGTGATAGACCCTGCTTACTCCCATCACATCTGCCGCTTCCTGTATTGCGGTGCTCTGGCCGACATCCGCGCCGTACCTCAGCGACTCGCCTTCGCACATGATAATGCTGCGTACTTCATCGCCTGCCTGCACATGCTTTATGACGGTGCCTCCCACTCCAAGAAGCTCATCATCGGGATGAGCCGCTACCACAAGTATCTTACTCATTGCCAAACACTCCTTTCAGCTCAAGTTCATAGAGGGTGCTCCCGGAATATCTCTTTCCTTCTTCATCCTCTACCATAGTAATGCATATCGTGTAATCTTTTGTTGCAACCAGAATGCCGCAATCTTTAAAACCGTAAGCATTTCCCAATATGGTTCCCGGAAGCTCAGTGCTTTTAACCGGCAGTACCATAGCTTCCCATATCAGCCACTTCCTTCCGTCTAAAAAGGTAAATGCTCCGGGATATGGCAGGGTAAGCGCCCTGATAAAATCATAGATCTTCTTTGCGTCCTGCTGCCAGTCCATAAGACCGTCCTTAGGCCGCCTTCTGGGAAGCAATTCTTCATCAGTTTCGTTGCTGATACTCGAAACAGGCTTTTCGCCCTTTATCAGCGCATCGATCAGCTTATCAAGCATGACTGCATTCGATGCGGCCACCTTATCGTAAATAGTCTTGCAGGTATCGAAAAGGGTAATGGGAAAAGCCGTCTGGTCGATGATCTCCCCGCTGTCCACTTCCTTTGAAAGCCACATCAGCGTATTGCCTGTCTCTTCCTCTCCCCGTATTATGGCCCAGTTAACAGGCGCGCTGCCGCGGTTATGAGGCAGAAGCGCCGCATGTGTACCGACAGTGCCTATCGCCGCCAGATCCAGCAGCCGCCCCGGAAGTATCTCGCTCCAGCCGAATACAACCATAAGGTCCGGCGCCAGCTCCTTAACTATCTCATATGACTCATCACTTTTGATGGTGCTGACGGGATATACCTTTATGCCATGCTTTTCCGCTATGTCCAGATAATCCCTGCTGCCCGCGCTGCGCTTTGCAAAGGCTTCATCATTCAGAGTGATAAAGCCGTTGATAAAACCTCTCTTCGCAGTGCGTTCAAAAGCTTCCAGTCCTTCCTCATGATTGCCTATCCAGCATATCCTCATATCAGAAATCCTCATTCACAAATTTATATTCCATTAGGCAGAGTCCCTGAGGCGGAGCAGTGATGCCTGCTGCCGCGCGGTCCTTTGCCTCTATTATCCCTGCCATATCCTGCGGCGCCCGCTTTCCCTCTCCGGTCTCGATCAGCGTTCCCGCTATTATCCTGACCATATTGTAGAGAAAACCGTTTCCGGATACCCTTATCGCTATCTCATCTTTCTGCCTGACAACCGAAGCATCATAAATGGTCCTTACGCGCGTATTGCTCTGCGCATGCACGCTGCAGAAAGACGTAAAGTCGTGCCCGCCTATGAGAGCCTGTGCTGCCTCATGCATGGCATCTTCATCCAGCTCATGTCTCACCCAGCGGGTATACTGACGGCGCAGCGGGTCCTGAAGCCTGCTGTTGAGTATACGGTATTCATAGGTCTTAACCGTATCGCAGTGTCTGGGGTGAAAATCCGCGGCAACCTCCACTCCGCTCTTTATCCTTATGTCCTCCGGCAGGCGCACATTAAGGGCGCCGGGGATCTTCTCCGCAGGGATCAGCCGGCTGTCCGGCACATCAAATACGGCCACATTATCCAGCGCATGCACCCCGGCATCTGTCCTGCTTCCGCCTATCAGTTCGATGGGCTCACCGCACAGATCGGATAGAGCTTCATTTATTTTTCCGGCTACCGTGACCACGCCGTCAAGCTGCATCCAGCCGTGATAGGCGCTGCCGTCATAGGCGACCCTTAGTAACACTCGTCTCATAATTTACTCTTTCAAGATTCTTCGTCGCTGCGCTCCTCAGAATGACCTCCGCATAAATATATCAGCTAAGGAACTTTCCGGCCACTATAACTGCTGCCAGGTAAAGTATCAGCAAAAAGTACGCCACAAAATCCCGCGCCTTGTATTTTAGCGGTTTATACTGCGTGCGTCCCTTTCCGCCGTGATAGCATCTGGCCTCCATGGCCATCGCCAGATCATTGGCCCTTCTGAAAGCCGATATAAACAGCGGCACCAGTACAGGCACCAGACTCTTTGCTTTTTTAAATATATTGCCGCTTTCAAAATCAGCGCCTCTGGCCAGCTGTGCTTTCATTATCCTGTCTGTTTCTTCCAGCAGTATAGGTATAAAGCGAAGCGCTATACTCATCATCATAGCTATCTCATGCACCGGCACACGGATGATCCTCAGCGGCCTCATCAGTCTCTCCATCGCATTTGTCAGCCTTGTAGGCGTTGTGGTAAGCGTCATCAGGTTGGAACCAAGTATAAGGAGTATCAGCCTTGTTCCCATGGTGCCGGCCATCTTAAGGCCTTCCACTGTAATGCTGAATTTCCACCAGCTTACCAAAACCGTGCCCTTCGTAAAAAGCATATTTATTATCAGGGTAAAGAATAATATAAACAGTATGGGCTTTAAACCCTTTAACATATATTTAAACGGCACCCTTGACAATATCAGCACCAGCAGCAGAAAAGCCCCGGCTATGCCAAAGACAGCAGGCGAAGTAAAAATAAAGAGACTCACCAGATAAACAAGCGTCCCCATCAGTTTGGTACGGGGATCCAGTCTGTGTATTATCGATTCCGTCTGATAATATTGTCCTAATGTTATATCCCTTATCATGACAGAACCCGCAATATCTCTTCCTTTGCTTCTTTTAATGTGATCGCGCCCTCTTCCACAGGGATGCCTGCGGCTTTAAGCTCACGCAGCACATAACTCATTTCCGGCGCAGACAGACCCATGGCTTCCAGCTCGGAAACATGCTTAAAAACTTCTTCCGGGATGTCATCATAAACGATCTTTCCCTTATCCATGACAATGATCCTGTCCGCAACCTCGGCCACGTCATCCATTGAATGACTGACCAGCACTATGGTCATACCCTCTTTGTCCTTAAGCTCGGCTATCATATCAAGCAGCTCGGTCCTGCCCGCAGGATCAAGTCCGGCCGTAGGCTCATCCAAAACCAGTATCTCCGGCTTCATGGCAAGAACCGATGCTATGGCAACTCTTCTCTTCTGACCGCCGGACAGATCAAAGGGTGACTGGTCAAAGCATTCGTCGTCCAGACCCACACGCTTTATTGCGGCATAGGCTGCAAGCTCGGCTTCTTTCTTATCCATGCCCATATTCTTGGGGCCAAAACTGACTTCCGAAAGCACGGTCTCCTCAAAGAGCTGGTATTCGGGATACTGGAATACCAGTCCCACCTTGCCCCTTAAAGCTTTACGGTTATAATCCTTTTCAAAAATGTCCGCGCCTTCGTAATAAATGCTGCCGGAATCCGGTTTTAATAAAGCATTAAGATGCTGGACAAGAGTAGATTTTCCCGATCCCGTGTGACCGATAAGTCCCACAAATTCGCCCGGATGCAGAACAAAGCTCACGTCATCAAGAGCACGGCGATTATTTGCCCCACTCTTGTCATATTCATAGATCAAATGATCAGCTATCAGCTTGCAGTTATCCATATTATTCAAAAATATACTCTACGCTTTCCGCAGCTTTACAAGCGCCGCGATCAGCTCTTTCCTTGTCAGTATACCATCCGGCAGGGGCAGGCCTGCCTTCTTCAGTTCCCACGCCAGCTCAGTAACCTGAGGGACGGTAAGCCTCATCTCCTTAAGCTCCTCCACACGTGAGAAGATCTCGCGGGGGCTGCCCTCCATCTTAAGCTTTCCCTTATCCATCACAAGCACCCTGTCGGCATGTATCACTTCTTCCATATAGTGGGTGATCAGTATAATGGTTATGCCTTCAACTTCATTCAATGCCCGTGCCGCGCGTATAACTTCATAACGCCCTCTGGGGTCGAGCATTGCCGTGGGCTCGTCAAAGATTATGCATTTGGGATGCATGGCTATCACAGAAGCTATGGATACGCGCTGCTTCTGTCCGCCCGATAAACGGTTTGGCGAAGAATTCCTGTATTCCCACATGCCTATGGTCTTTAAGCTTTCCTCTACCCTCTGTTTTATCTCTTCTGTGGGCACGCCCATATTCTCGGGTCCGAAGGCCACATCTTCATCCACAACCTGTCCTATTATCTGATTATCCGGATTCTGGAATACCATTCCCGCGGTACGGCGTATATCAAGAAGCTTTTCCTCATCCTTTGTATCCATGCCGTCAAGAATGACTTCTCCTTCCTCCGGAAAGAGTATGGCATTAATATGCTTTGCAAGAGTGGATTTTCCCGACCCGTTATGACCCAGGATGGCGATGAATTCACCTTCTTTAACATCAAAAGAAACATCATCAACAGCGGTGGTGATGCCTTCAACATTATTCTCCTCATCCCTTCGGATGTATTCGTATTTTAGTTTGCGTATCTGCAGGAAAGAAGACAGCCTTCGCTCAGGCGCAGTCTTCTCACTGGTCTTGTTCTTTGGCATAATACACTTCTATCAAGATCCTTCGCTTTGCTCAGGATGACATGGCGTATGGATCATTAGTTTTGCTCAGGATGACCCAGAGTATGGCTCCTTATTCTTTCTTTAACGGTATGGTTGTTACAATCTGTATGCAGCCAAGAGCTATCAGGATGATGACCAGAAGCATGCGTGGCACATCCGCCATACCTGTCTTGGGCATATCCTTAGCATTGCTGTATGAGCCGCCTTTGACCTGAGAGCCTGAATTGCCTCCGGTACCGCCTCCGTTTTTACCCGTATTTGCATAATTCATGCTTACGCCGTCCTCTATAAAGCTCCTGCCTCTGGGCGTTACAATGGGACCGCTGCCGGGGCCTCTGCCATAAGAACCTGTGGGCGGCAAAGGTGTCGGCGTTACAGTTATGGTTCCCGCGCCTGTAACAAGCGGATCTGCCGATCTGGTAGGCGTAGGAGTGCCTGTAGGCTTCTTTGTAGGCGTAGGCGTATTTGTCTGGTTAGCATAAGGAGTGGGACTCAGGGTCGGTGTGGGCGTCCCTGCCTTTGTAGGCGTAGGCGTCACTGTATTGGTCGCTATCGGCGTAGGCGTTGATTCAGGTTCTGTCGTATACGGCGTATAAACCACGCCATACTCGTGATCCGAGAAATAATCGGTTGAAAATCTTACGCTGTATGTCCCGTCATCATTCTTGATGATCTCAGGCAGGAAATCATCCGTAGCCTTATCCGGCGTGCTTCCGACCACACGAATGGTTCCTTTGGAAGGATCCATCTCTTCGGACAAAGGAAGAGTAACCGTCAGAGTTCCGAACTCATTCACATCATTGCCTTCCTCATCGCTTATCCATATACGATAGCGGTCAAGCAGCATGCCGTTCTTCCAGACTATGCGCTGGCGTATAACGTCACTGTCGGAATCAGCTATATGAAGAGTTCGCTTACCGCTGCCCTCAGTCACACTTCCGCTTATATGCTCCGTTCCTGTTTTATCGGCCCTGTCATCACTGACGGTCAGCGTTGATTCTTCGTCCCCGGCGCCGTCGGGAGTATAGATCATGCCGTATTCATAATCGGTGAACTCATCTATCCTGAATTTAGCGGCTTTATAACCGCTCTGATCAACTATGGAAGTATCAAAGACTTTCAGCTTTCCGTCCCTGCTGCTTCCTACCATCGTAACTCTTCCACGGCTCAGATCCCAGGATGCGGGAATAGGGAGCGTTACCGTCAGATTATTAAAATCAGTAACGGTCCTTCTCTTATCATCCACCAGACGGATATTCCAGGGCTTCATTTTCATACCCTTGCGCATGACAACTATGCGCTTAATGCCCAGGCCGTCACTGTCACGCACTATCAGTATAAGATTGGGCAGTGTCCCGCCATATACCATGGCCGATATAGCGTTTGTATCCGATCTGTCGCTGCGCTGATCGTCTATCTGCGCCAGCCTGAGAGGCATGGGCGTAGGAGTAGGCGAGCCCAACGGCCTGTCCGTAGGCCCGGGAGTAGGCGTCTTTGTAGGAACGGGTGTATTGGTAGGCGTAGGCGTTTCGGTCGCCTTTTCCGGATATCTTTTTACATAAACAAATGCATAATATCCCGTCTGATCATTTACAGCTATATGATCCGAATATACACTCACTACCTGTATATCATTTACAGTCTCAACAGATACATCTTCAAAAGCCAGGACCTTATTATCACCCATCTCTATGCGGTATACATCTATATCATCCCCGGGTATTGTCGCAAAAGATGAGGGCATAGGCATGGACAGCTCCACGGTAAACGCTCCAATTCTATATCTATTTTTGAATCAGCATCCACATCCTGCGCAAAATGATAGACAGCCGATATAAAGCCGGCTCCGTTATCATGCCAGTTGTTTGCCGTGACCACAGCAGTAATATCTGTAGCCGCGCGGCTGAAGGTAGGTATTATTGCTATCAGCAGTCCCAGAAGTATCGTGGATATGCCCAGAAATCGTCTTAATCTGATATACTTCCTGTTCACCTTATCTCTCTCCCGACTATAACCAGCCTGCCGTTTTCCTTTGAGTATTCACAAGTAGAAAGGCTGATAAGTTTATCACCCCAATACGGGCGCACTCCTGTGTCAAAAAGCGAATCATCAAGGGCGCTTCTTATATATTCATTAAACTGCTCCCTTGTCTGTATGTCGATGAAATCATAAAACTTGATAT
>CADAHD010000080.1 GCA_902787595.1 uncultured Lachnospiraceae bacterium | reverse complement strand
AAGAAGTCGTCTCCCTCGCAGAGTGATTCCGCCATATCCAAAACCGTCCACATCCACAACCAGTTTTGATACAGGCACAACAACCTTTATATTGAGAACAGCCTTAGATCCGTCAGCAGCCTTAGCGGTGATCTTTGCAGAACCGCTCTTCAGCGCCTTAACAGTCGTTACTTCTCCTTCAGCCGTTACTACCTGAAGGACCTTTGCATTTGAGCTGGACCATTTAACCGACGTTCCTGCATTAAGCTCGAGAACGGTGTCATCGTATTCGGTTCCGGGTATATTTACGGTAAAAAGATCAGCCTTACCGTTGACCACTCTGTCGCCGCTTATAGTAAATGATGCACCGGCCTTTGCGCCTTCGATGCCGGCTTCGGGTACCTCAAAGCTGTAGCTTTCCACATCTCCTGCGATCCCGTTCGGATCAACTGCAAGCGTCTTGACAACTACGGTCTTCTGTCCCTTTGCGGGAACAAGCTCCACGCTGCCTGTATAAACAGTTCCGTTTACGACAGCTCCTGCCATCATCGCGGGTTCCGTGCCGTCAACGGTGTATACCGCATAGCTGCCCTCTGCTGCATCCTCCAGCTCGATGGTAAATGATTTCCCGTCATCACTCCGGGTAGCTGCAGCCTTGCCGCCTGCGCCGTTAGATAAAAACATCTCGCCGACATTTACGATCTTACCGATCTTTTTGGATTTGGATTTGGTGCCGGTTTTCTGCATTATCTGGAGCATCTTATCGGGAGTAACAACTCCGAATTTGCTCATATACAGAGCTGCGCAGCCTGCGGCTACGGGCGAAGCCATGGATGTACCGCTCATAAGGCCATAGTAGCCCTTGCCTTCGTAGCTTCTATTCAGGTCATCTTCTACCTCAGGATTGTAACAGCTCATGATCGTGGTTCCGGGAGCTGCGATATCCGCCCAAGACCCGAAATTTGAAAATACGGATCTCTCTCCCATGATATTTACGGAAGCAACAGCAATAACGCCGTCATAAACAGCAGGAGTACATCTGCTCTCAGAATTTTCATTTCCCATTGCCGCAAACACGCAGCAGCCTGCATCAATGGCTTTCTTCATCTGCTCAGCTTCCATTGCGCTGTAGCCTATGAATCCTATACTCATGTTAGCCACCTGCACTTTTTGATCGGCGCAGATCTCAAGAGCACGCGCAACCGCCGCGCTGGTATACTCATCACTGTCACCAAATACATTAAGGCTGAGTATCTTTACTTCGGGCGCGATACCTGCAACACCGATACCGTTATTGGCGCTTGCGCCTATGATACCTGCAACATGCGTTGCATGGCTGCTGGAATATACATCTGCGGGAACATCGCCGACCGCGATCTGTGTTACGCGCCCCTCAAAATCAGGGTGATCGGGATAAACGCCTGTATCTATGACAGCAACCGTGATATCCGGGCTGCCCATTGAGGCCGACCATGCATTATATGTACCTACCATATCATGCATCCACTGATAAGTAACGTAAGCAGGATTCTTGATAAATTCATCGGGATTAGACAGAAGCGCTGCCGCGCCGTTATTTCCCAATACCCAATCCTGCCATATCAGCTTTCCGGGTTTCTTAGCAGAAGTCTCCATTCCTGCGATAAAATCCGAGCCTGCCACATAATCTCCATCTGTGTTGTACTTGAAGGGATCATCCAGCTTTCCTAAATAATTAGGCTCAACTACGGGCATAGCGTATTTCTCATCAGCTCCTACGGTGAATGCCTGCTCTACGGTGACACTGCCGTTAAGCCTGATCTCTGCAACACCCTGGGCATACAACTCAAGTTCACCGTTGTAAGCTTCTGCGATCGTCTGCGCCTCTTCCGCGCTGTCTGCAAGGCAGACTACGGTATCAGCCTCATAATCCTTACCCTCGGTCATCCCTTTAAAAGCATCCAGGGCTGAGTTCTCTTTAAGATCCGCTTTCATTTCTATCTGGGTCTCATCAAGAACATAGTCCGCGGGCATACCCTTAAGGTCAAAGGGCAGTTCCTCTACCACTACATCAACAGCCGTATCATCATCTCCCGCCATTGCAACCATAGCAGTTTCGGGTGCAACGGAGGTAAATGTCATCACAGCAGTCATGAGCATGGCTAAAACTTTTCTGCGTTTCATTTTTCCTCCTTAACTCTTCAAAACAGTTTATTGTAACAGGGTAACAAATAAAATGATACTATACAGATCCGTCCCGTTCAAGAAACAGACTCTTTTATTCCAAAGTATGCGTACGGTTAACAGCCAGTGGCGTCCAGCCGTTATCACGTCCTCTCTGCACTACCGCTGCAGGGTCTTCTTCAGTGTGATATGTAGCCACGCCCTGTCCGTAGGTCACGAGAATGATCCCATACTGCCCGGCAACCGCCCGCGCCTCATCTTCCGAAGAAACCAGTGCCATTAGTTCTTCTCCGACTACCTTGTCGCTTTCTTTATCGATCAACGATCCGCTCACTGTCGCATCCAATGCTTCTATCACCTCATCATCATTTACCGGAGTAACTGTTCCGGACACAACGGGCAGGAGGTTTCCGCTTACATCAGTCAGCTGCCCGATCTCTTCTTCCTCATCTGCTCCTTCGGAATAAACAGGTCTGTCGACATTATTCTGTTCCACATTAATGTTTCCGTCTTCACATGCGCTCATAAAAACTCCTGACAATAATGCCAGTACGCTCACATATACTTTCTTTTTCATAACTTATTTACCTCCGTCTCCCCATTATAACAGAAACCGGTGGCTGCCGCCACCGGTTTCCAAAAAACGCATTTTTCTTATAACATATGCTTATTTTACTTTAAAATTGAATTTGAGCTTCTTATTGCTGCCATCATTAACCTTGATCGTGATCTTGGATTTGCCCTTCTTGGGAGTATTGTTTGCTGCCACCAGCTCGAACTGATACATTGTAGCAGGGAACTTTTTAATTACGGCGCCCGTCCAAAGGTTCGTAATGGTTACTGTGACTATCTTTGGACTTCCGTCTTGATTAGTGATCATACCATCAGGCACCACGCCGACCAGATTAGGATTGCTGGAAGATACTGTTACATCACCCTGGTCGGGAGCAACGCAATCCATAATAGCATAAAGAGTTACACTATTTACATGTCTGTTATCACCATCATTGTACCAGTAGTTTCTGCTTACAGAATAACCATGGTTAAGTATAGAGGTTGTGTTCGCTAAATACATTGTTGTAGCAGCCTTGCTTACCAGAAAATAAGCTGTAGACTTAAGATTTGTTCCGTCTGTAGTCTCTGCAGTAACATCAATAGTAGCAAGTTTGGTAATATCAAATTTTCCGCCGAAAAGTTTCTCCCACTTCTTCTTATTGATGCTTATTTTTCCCTTTGCGCTGATCTTAACCGCCTTGCTCTCGATAGCCTGCTGGGTTAAGCTTGCATTTTCATTGATCACAAAACTCCATTTAAGCTTAGTATTGCTGGGCTTGCCATAAGTATCCCCTAATGCTACAGCAATCTTTTTGCTCTTACCTACACCCAGCGTGCCTAAATATCCGCTATAGTTAGGATCAATGTTCAGGCTGGAGGCGGGAACATTAACGGTTACACTGATCACAGTCTTCTTTTTGTTTGCATCCATGCAGGTGATCTTTGCCTTGCCCGCCTTAAGGCCGGTTGCAACAACAGAAGTTCCGTCGGTTTTGTTAAGCGCTAACACCGAAGCATTGGAAGTTGACCAGCTCACTGCTGTTGAACATGAAAGCTTAAGCACATTATCAACCTTAGCAGTAGCGGGAATATTAACAGAAAAGATCTGTGCCTTATTCTTGGCATCTATCAGACCGCTTGCCTCTGTTACTACAGGGCCGCTTGCCGCCTTTGCCTCTTCCACTTCCGCTTCCCCGCCGGGAACATCGATAACTGTTTCCTCGATATCACCGAGCTCACCGTCTGCAGTAATAACAAGGGTCTTTACAGTAACAGTATAAGCCTCTTCCTTAGCTTCCAGCTCAACTGCACCTTCATAAGCCTGACCATTGGCAGCCTCGCCGAATAAGAATGCGGGATCGCTGCCGTCAAGTGTATAGATAACTCTTGAACCTTCTTCAGCTTCTACGGTAAAGCTCCTGTTATCTTCAGCCGCCTTTGCTTTAGCTTTTCCTTTGGTGCCTGATGCCTTGAACATGTTACCGACATTTAAGATCTTACCTATCTTCTTTGAAGAAGTCTTGGTACCGTTCTTCTGCATTATAGCAGTCATTTCCTTGGGGCTCTTAACGCCATAAGCGCTCATATAGAGAGCCGCTGCTCCTGCAGCTACGGGACTGGCCATGGACGTACCGCTCATAAGTCCGTATATGCCCGAAGAATCCAGATTCTTTGTGTATTTGGAATTGTCAGCCTTATCATTATAGCAGCTCATTATATGCGTACCGGGAGCTGCTATAGCCGCCCATTTACCAAAGTTTGAATAATCGGAACGCAGACCTGCGGGATTGGTAGCAGCAACGGGTATCGTTCCTTTATATGCAGCAGGAAATGACTTGGCTTCCGCATATTCATTACCCATAGAGATAAACATACAGCAGCCTGCAGCTACAGCGTTCTGTACAGCCACATCCTGAGCAGCACTGTATGCAAAACCGCCGATACTGATATTTACAACAGGGATCTTTCTGCTGGCGCATTCGTTTTCTGCACGTACCATCGCTGCTGTTGTAATACCGTTAGTCGGATGACCGACATTCATGGTTACGATCGTTACTCCGGGAGCTACACCTGCCACACCGGATCCGTTATTCAAAGAAGCGCCGATAATACCGGCAACATGCGTACCATGGCTGTGGGTATATACATTAGGATCTACGCCTGCAATAGACACTACGCTAACTCTTCCTTTAAGATCCGGATGATTGGGATTAACGCCGCTGTCGATAACACCTACCTGAATATCCTTTGATCCCTGGGTGACTTCCCAAGCGCCGTAGGTATCGATCTGATCATGCATCCACTGATAGAAATTAGCGGTAGGATCCTTAAGATAAGGATCGCAGTTGTTCAGCAGAGGTGCTGCGCCGTTCTTACCAAGAACAAAATCCTCCCAAGTTGCTGCAGGCTTTTTTGCTTCGTCATCAGCTTCTTCATCTGCATCTACATCAACATCCACATCTGCATCTTCGCTCAGCTCTCCAAAGGCCATCTCCTCTTCCTCCGGGAAGCGAACGCTAAAGTTAGGCTCAACAACAGGCATGTTATAAGACATATCCTGTGCTACGCTGACAGCCTGGGTAACGGTAATATTTCCGTTAAGCTTTATCTCTGCAACACCCTGCGCAAAGCAGATAAGCTCTCCGTTATAAGCAGCCGCAACAGTCTGTGCCTCCTCCTCACTGTCGGCGAGGCAGATGACGGTGTCCGAAATATAGTCTACGCCTTCCACCATCTCCTGCAGCGTACCCATTACATCATGCTCCTGCAATGCCGCCTTCATCTCGATCTCAGCTTCGTCAAGCACATAATCCTCGGGCATACCCTTAAGATCAAAGGGCAGTTCTTCCACTACTACATCTACTGCTGCGTCTTCTCCTTCCGCAAATGCAACCATAGCTGTATCGGGTGCAACGGAAGTGAACGTCATCACAGCAGTCATGAGCAGCGCCAAAACCTTTCTGCGTTTCATTTTTTTCCTCCTTTAAATATGTATCACAACTGTTATGATAGGGTAACGTGAAAAATTATACTATATTGGTCATTCAAATTCAAGTTTTATCCTTTCTTCCCTTCTTTCTTAATATCCTTCAGCAGCTCCGTAAGTATACCCATAAATCCGCTTCCCTTTACTTCCAGCCCAACCAGCTCACTGATCACGCTATCAAGGAGCCGGTCATCATCAAGCTCATTTCTGAAAACGCCTCGTATAAATGAATCGTTCAAACTCTTTATAAAATTCGAGCCAACGTTTAGCTCATCTTTGACTACGCTTGCATCATAGTGATATTTCAATATTCTCCTCAGCTCAGCGCGGTTTCCTGCGTTTTGAGCGCATGCGATCAGCTTTTCGTTTGCCCATTCTGCGATTTCTTTAACCGATTTGCCGCGCCAGATATCCTTTATGCCTTCGGAAAAGCCCTTGAAAGCCGTTCCGTATATAAGCGACTGGAACATAGCCGAAGGAGAAGTCTTTAACATCTTCATAGGACCTTCAACTTTCTCATCTTTCCCCGGCTCTTCCATCTGAGGCAGGGTGTCAAATGCATACTGCATCTCATCATGATCAAAGGTTGTTCTGTTCAGGCGGTATCTGTGTGAATCTGCAAACTGCTTAGCAAGTTCATAAGCTGCAACAGCATCGGCATACGTCTCATTCACTTCATCTTTTTCGTCCTTCGTCTTAGCCAGGCCAAAAGCGTCTTTATACATTGTATACCGGGCCATATACGGCGCCGCCTTTCCCATAGAACCGTATATCTGTAAATACGCCTCTATCAGATTGGGCTCCATCACTATTTGATGTTTGTTGTTTTTCGAATCGGTATATGTAAAGGATTGAGGCATATTCATATACACTTTTTTAATATCGGCTGATTCACCGGTATACCTCAATGCCATAACCTTCTGATACTGCTCATCCAATATCCTTATACTGAGCTCATACATATCCATCAGCTGTAATACATCATTCTGGACGTCATTGGTAAATTCCGGATTTTTACTTATAAAAAGTCCCAGAGTCTTTCGATGATCATTCAGAGACTTATGGATCTCCCTTATTTCTGCGGGATCATCCACACTCTCATCAAATCCTTTACTTGCAAATGCGGAAAATCTTCCCCATCCGTCTTTTTCATTCAAAGCGTCGATAATAGCCTGTACTTCGCCTTTTTTTCTCTTCTTATCGGCTTCCTCCCCGTTAAGCTTCTCATCTGCCTGCTTCATTAAACTCTGAACTATTCTGTCTTCATGCTCAATAGCTTTCAGACTGATGCTGTTGCTGTTTTCAAAATCATCTTTCTCCGCTCCACGCCTTGCTCCGAATTCTCCTGGCACATAATGGCGCAAAGTCTCTCCGGCAACAGAAGGCGCATATCCGTAAGGTATAGAATTCATCAGTCGGCGTGTATTTTTATACTTGCTCAACTCCCCTGTTGTTGCCGCCTTCTGTCCAAAGTCCTGATATGTTGTGTCCGTCTTCGTAAGCAATTTTTCAAAATCTCTCTCGGCCGAGTAGCGCGCAGCGGGCAGGAATCCTCCGGTTAATACTGCCCCTGTCACAGCAACTTTTCCTACATCATATTCCGTTTCCTTTATCTGATCGGCTACGGGAAGACCGGCTATCTTTCCCATTTCTACAACAAAAGTGACACAATTGCGCTTATACGCGCTGTAACCCTGAGCCGGAAATTTTTCCGAAGCTTTAAGGACTTTATTAACCGCTTCATTATCTATGGTATATTTTTTCGAAACAGAATACGAATAATTGCGGTTATCCTTAAGTACGCCGGGAACGTATGCACCCGTAGTCATTATCATAGACGATGCCACGCCATCAAACCCGTCTTTAGGCTGAAAACCATACTCTACTTTATATCTCTCTTTCCTGTTTGTAGACAGGTTAAACCTGCTGTAGGAAAGAGTGATAAATCCATGGCCCGGATCCGTACCCGAAGACGCCGTTGTCTTACCGGGTTTAGGCTGATCCATATTAATGCTCATCTCCGGCGCTTCTTCCGGATCGCCGGCTGTCATAAACTCCCACACCAGCGGCACATTGCGGGTATCATCATATACCTGCTCATTGCCTTCTGCATCTTTTGGAGCTTCTTTCTCCTCCAGACTCGTTTTGCTGCGTCCGGGTGTTACAGTAATATTATCCTTCGTTCTGTCAGGCTGCAGCTCCTGCGGACGTTTACGTTTCTGATATATAAGCATCAGCTTGTTTATTCCGGCAGCAACGATGTTAACCGGCAGCATTGCCGCTCCCAATAAATATTCTGTCGCCAAAATAGCGCGGTTTTTAACCTTTCCGGCAGTTGTTATGGGCATAAAGCTCTGATCTCCAACGGTCTTTGCGCTCTTATCCAGCGCCTTCATCTCTGCATCCTCATCCATCAGCGCATCGAGATTCACAAGACGCGTAGGATCTGCGGTTTTTGTCCGTGTGATCCTCTCTTTTTGCTTTTTCCGGCCTTCGGTACGGACAGTTCCGGTCCTGCGGATCCCTCCTTTTCCGTCTTTCCCGTCTTCTCTGTCTTTTCTGCCTTTTCCTTCCTTTTCGTCCTTTCTGGCTTTTCCTTCCTTTTCGTCCTTTCTGTCCTTTTCACCCTTTTCGGTTTTTCTGCTTTTCCGCCCGGCCAGAATATCTCCTACCGCGTCTATCCCCTTCTGAAGCTCTCTAAAGACGCTCATGACCTTCCTTGCCTTGGCATTCCTATTCATCATCTTCTCCATTTCGGGATCATCGTCGTATTTCCCCTCTTCCAGCTCACGCTCCAGATCATGAATGCCTTTTTCCGCCTCGTCATCATCTAATATTGGCTGCTCGTCATCATTAAGCTCTTTAAGCAGCTCATCATCTTCGTCATGATCACCCTCGCCCTCAGGCTGCTCATCCTCGTTCTTGGGCGGTTCGACCTTGGGTATCTCATCGTTCTTGGGCGGCTCGACCTTGGGTATCTCATCATTTTTGGGCGGCTCCACCTTAGGTATTTCATCATTTTTGGGCGGCTCGACCTTGGGTATCTCATCGTTTTTGGGCGGCTCCACCTTGGGTATCTCATCATTCTCGGGTGGCTCCACCTTGGGTATCTCATCATTCTCGGGCGGCTCCACCTTGG
>CADAHD010000079.1 GCA_902787595.1 uncultured Lachnospiraceae bacterium | reverse complement strand
TCTCCGTTAATATATAACACCCTTACTTTTTCATCCTCCACACTGAATTCGTCGTTTTCAAAGACAAGCTTCAATTCACAGTTTGCCTCGATCTGCTTAAGCTTGATCCTGGCCGAAGATGCAGCTTCCTTCTCAAATGAACTGCTGTTATCTATAAGCATAAATCTGAAACCGCATACATGCCCCACTTTACCGCTAAGATATTCTATTACATCTGCTACTTCCGATGAAATGCGCCCGTCGTTGTCCAAAAGCCCTTCACGCAGTATCACCAGATTGAACGGATCTGTTTGATCTTTCTGATATACGGCATAAAGATCCGGCATGCCTGAGGGATCAGTCTTTCTGATTATTTCATCACAGTTCACATCCCTGAATGCATAAAGGTCCTCCGCAGATGTATGCAGTTTTACCATATTTTTAATCTTCCCGCCTGCATTCCCCGACTGTATCCCATTATATAGGCGTTTATATATGATATCAGGGTTTTTATCAAAAATATGAACATTAAGACTGCCTGCCGGAAACTTCTCCAGCATGCGAAAGATATATGAGACAATAAAATCGTCTATCGATCTGTTGCGTATGTTTTCGAGGGCAGTTGATATTATAATATTGCCCTGCTGTTTATAATCTATCGTGATCTCTTTTCCGCTATCGCTGTAACCAAGCTCATCGAGTATCTTATATCCTGTGCTGCCTTCGTACGCTCCGGCAACCAGCACTTTATGCGGAAGTTCCCCATGATCCGCAAATCTAAAAGTCTTCCCCAGGCATAAACATTCCTTTTCCTTATAGACGCCCCTGACTTCTTCCCTCAGCTGCTCCACTGCCTCCTCATGTCTGCTTATCTCCTGTTCGGAACACTCACGAAGCATCTGTATGATATCTTTTTCACTCTTCAACGACTTCTGATGCTTTTTATTAAAATCATCCCTAAGCCGGTCATACTGTTTTTTCTTTTCCAAAAGCTCATCTTTTGCGCCGGCAACGCCGCCGTCTGCTTTTGTCCTTTCCGATATCCCGTACAATTTTTCTTCAAGTATATCTATGCTTTCTTCGCAGCTGATATAACTGTCTGCAATATTTAAAATATCCTTGACGGCTTCGGCGGCTTCACACCTCGGATCCTCCAGGTATTCGCGCAGTATTTCCGCTGATCCCCTTATACACGCAAGAGACGAAGTATCGTTTTGCTTTTCGACCAGTTTCTGATAATAAGCCTTTGAATACTCTATGAAACTCTGCGCATCCGTGTATTCCCGGTCTATTTCTTTGATATCCCTCATTTGATAACCCTCTTTCCGCCTGTATTACGGCCTTTCCCCGGCCGTTTTCGCCGTTATCGAATAAATGTATCATATCCGCAACCGTTAAGCCTTATGATAAGCTCCGCCTCTGCTATTATATCAAAAATGTTTAATTTTACCAGTATCCCACAAGCAGGGTGTTTTTATACTATCTCTACGGAACTGCCGCCGCTTCTGTTTTTAGTAACTACGATCTGCCTGTCAATGCGTGATTTAAGCTCGGTCACATGAGAGATAATGCCAACCAGCCTTCTTCCTTCCGTCAATCCGGTAAGCGCTTTATAAGCCTGATCAAGCGTTTCCTGATCAAGAGATCCAAATCCTTCATCTACAAACAGAGTATCAACCTGTATACCTCCGGCCGAAGACTGTATCTCATCCGACAATCCCAGCGCCAATGACAGCGATGCCATAAAAGATTCGCCTCCCGAAAGTGTTTTAACGCTTCTTTCAGTGCCGTTATAATGATCTATGACTCCAAGATCAAGTCCGCTCTGGCTTTTACCGTTAGCCGCTTCTTTTAACCTTACCAGTTCATACTGCGCTCCCGACATGGTCATTAATCTGAGGTTTGCGCGGTTAATGATCCTGTCAAAATAGGTCATCTGTATGTAGGTCTCAAGCATGACTTTGTCTTTTCCGTTAAGCTTGCCATTTGCAGTATCGGAAAGAGCTTTCATCCACTGAAGCTTCTTCTCGATCTCTGTAACGCTTGACGCCTCTTTGATGATATTGAGTCTTATGCTCTCGTTTGCATTACTCCTGCTTTCAACACTTTTGAGTTTGTTGATACATTCAGTCTGCACTGCTTCAAGCTTACGCTGCTCTGCTTTATCCCCTTCGGGATCTTCCACCTTGCTGTTTTGTATAGTTGTCTCAAGACTTTTTATCCGGGATCTCAGATCACTTACAATATCGTCCTGAAGCTTATAGGCTTTTTCGGATCTGTCATAAGCATTCTGAAGTTCCGTCGCATTTTTATCAAGTTCTTTCTTTTTTGCCTCAGCCTCTTTTTTGCTTGCAAATTCCTGACCTGAACGAAGTTTCTCAAGAGTGCCTTTCTTTTCCTCCAATGAGGCTTCGATAGCGGCATTATCCTTTTTCATCTCTTCTATGCTCTTTGAAATATCACCCACTTCTTTTTCCATTTTGGGGATACATTCATCAAGCTCCTTTTTCCTTTTAACCTCGGCTTCAGCCCTTGATAATGTGTCTTTGATATTTTCCTTTCGAAGACAAAGCTCAATTAACGTTCCTTCAATCCCGGAATTGATATCATCAGGCACATTTTCCTTAAATACCTTTGCAGCCTTATCCTTTATGTTTTTCTCACTTACTTCCAGGGCTTTGCTTTTTCCCTCAGCATCCCTGGCGCTGTTTTCTCTTTCTTCTCTGGCAGCCTCAGCCTTCTTTTTGGCTGCTTTTAATTCATCCTCGTTAGGGACAGAATCAGATAATTCCGCAAGCTGAGGGTGATCGGGAGATCCGCATACAGGACACTTTTCCCCGTCTTTTAAACCATGCGCGAGGATCCCTGCCTGAGCATCTCTGAAATCCTGTTCCATCTTTTCATACAGGGAATTCTGTTTTTTAAACGCCTCGTCTTTCTTCTTATAATCTTCCCTTGCTTTTCCCAGTATGTCACTATCCGCTTTATATGCGCCCAAAGCCGCAGAAAGCTCACCCAGTTCCTTCTCTTCCGCCTCTATCTTCTCAAGCATTGCCGACAGCTGCGCACACTCTTCACCGGAATCCTTTATGGTGCGAAGCTCGTACTTAAGCCCTATTATCTCTTTTTCTTTCGCGCTGCGGACTTCGTCCTGTTTGATAAGCTTTGCTGTCAGATCCTTGTTTTCACTCTTTAATCTGTCTATTTCTTCCGCTAATCTGTCAGCGTTATCATAGTCGGACAGTTTTGTCTCTATCCTGGCGGATTCTTTCTCCAGCCCTGTTTTCTTTTCCAGATCAGCCTTTGCCGTCTGATAGGCATTTTTCAATACATCGATCTTCGGCTGTTCGATCTCAAGGCTTTTCTGCGCTTTCTGCAGATCTTCCTTAGCTTTGGCCAAAACTTCCGCTGCGCCTATCCTCTGGTTAACTGTTTCAAGCTTAGCGTGCGCATCACGGTATTCTTCATCAAGTCTGTCTTTCTCCTTTATATCCCGGTCAGTAAGCCTGTCCAATAATTCAAGCACATCTTCAACTGTTTTTTCGCCTGCTTTTGCATTATCGACATCTATAGAAAGGACATCATCCTTGTCAACCTGAATACCCTTTATATGTATCTCTATGTTCTTTTTCCTGTCATCCAGCAGGTCACTGACCACCTTTCGCTCTGTTTCGAGCTTATCCTGTAATTCCCCAAACTTTTTAGTTTTAAACAATTCCCTGAATATTTCTATCCTGTCCTTTGTTTCTGCAAGGAGCAGCTTAAGAAAATCTCCCTGCGCCAGCATTGCGATCTGCGTAAACTGATCCTTATCTACTCCCAGTATTTCCACTATCGCTTTGGTAACATTGCCAAGCTTTGTGATAACCGCGCCATCGGGCATGGTCAGTGTGGCATCTGCAACCTTTTTGCTAAGATCGCTGCCGCGTTTTGACTTTCCCATATACTCCGGATTTCTTTTTACGCTGTATTTTTTACCGTGATGCATAAACACAAGCTCCACCTCGGTGGGCGTGTTTTCATCCGCATACATTGAACGCAGCATGCCCGCCTTCCTGTTGGTACCGCTTGCCTCACCATAAAGGGCAAAGCATATCGCATCAAAAATAGTGGTTTTACCGGCTCCGGTGTCACCCGTTATAAGGTAAAGTCCCCTTTCGCCCAGTTTGTCCATATCAATTTCCACTGTCCCCGCATATGGTCCAAATGCTGACATTTTTAAATATATCGGTCTCATCCTACACCTCCCAAATCGACTGGATACAATCTGTCACAAAATCCTTCTGTTCCTTACTCATGGCGTCATTGTTCTGTTTCTCATAAAACTCTTCAAACAGTTCCATCGGCGTTTTCTGCTCGATGTTTTCTATCTCACTGATATCTCTCTGTTCTCTGGTACGTTTGTTATCATAAGTGATCTTCATCAGATTGGGATAGATCACGCGGAGTTTTCCGATCGCATCCACAACATCATTTTCGTCCGTCAGAACAGCATGAATATAATCGTCCGTATTTGTATTTTCGTAATTCTTCTTTGCGCTGAGCTCTGCATAAGTTCCCCTGATCTCTCTAAGGTCGCGCATAGGTGTAAGCTCGATCTCATCTATGCCTATATTTCCTGATCTATCGATATTTATTACGCTTATGGATTTGTGATGGTCCTTTTCGGAGAAAGAATACTTGAGAGGAGTGCCGCAATACCGCAACGTTTCCCTTCCGATCACCTGCTTCCCATGTATATGTCCCAAAGCCACATAATCAAAGTCATCAAACACAGATGCATCCACATTATCAAGGCCACCTACAGTGACTTCCTCAGAATCACAGCGGGCAGCTCCGGTCACGAACTGATGAGCGACCAGAATGTTCGTTTCCTCTTTATTCACATTCATATGCTCTATCGCGACTCTGCAGGCATCGGTATAATCATTGATCTCTTCATCGGGAAAAATGCTTCTTACCACAGCCGGCTTTATGAACGGCAGCATATATATATTTACCTCTGTCTCATTATCCTTAAGCTTAAAACGCTTTACATTCCCGTCATATACAGGCGATAAATGTATGCCGGCCGAATCAACCAGTTCACCATGATCGGAGAATCTGATCGCAGAATCATGATTCCCGCTTATGGCAAATACAGGCATCTTCTTTTCGGCAAGGCTTACCAGGAATTCATCCCATAATCTCATTGCATCCTCAGAAGGAACCGTTCTGTCATAAACATCACCGGCTATAATGACCCCGTCCGGCTTCTCCCTGTTAATTATCATCAGTATCTCTTTTAAGATATACCTCTGGTCTTCGATCAATGAAAACTCATTCAAGCGCTTTCCCAGATGCAGATCCGACAGGTGAAACAGTTTCATCTTTTTATCCCTCCGTTAATATCCTTCCCCTTTTATAAATCTATGGGGCATTTCCTCATGTTGAAATGATTATAACACAGTCCCGGCGCTTTATAAGTCCAATAAACACCCCTCATTACCTATTTTTCGGGGTTTGAGGCTGTTCAGAGGTCTTCCGTAAACTAATCTTATGCCCTTTTTCCCCCGGTCCGGCGCCTCCACCCCGCCGATTTACTTATTATCCTACCTGTGTTATAATACGCCCTGTAACCCGCATTTGGCTTTCAACTTACAAGTTAACATAAATCTACGAGCCACAGTCTTTTTTGAGGTATGCGTATGGCGCGAAAGAAGATCGCCCTGTTTTCTGCCGGATGGGCTTCCAATATAGTAGCCCAGTTTCTGCGTGGTGTTCACGATCAGTTTTCATCCCTTGATCTTGATACCTATTTATTCCTGTGTTATGCAACATACAACCAGTCCGAGACCGAACGTGCCGGGGAACTGAAGGTTTTCCAGCTTCCGGACCTTAAGGATTTCGACGGTGCCATAATCATATCAAATCTCTGTGATTTTCCCGGTGTTCTGGACGATCTGGTCTCGCGCTGCAATGTGGCCGGCATTCCGGTCATCAGCCATGGCATTCCGCATGATAATGCGGTCAATGTTATCATGGACAACGAATCGGGAATGACCGATCTGACCGAACATCTGATCACGCAGCACGGCGTCAGGGATATCGTCTTCGTTGCAGGAACGGCCGATAACAGTGACTCCTGCGAACGTCTGGAGTCTGTGCGCAATACCGCCCTTAAGCACGGCCTTAGCTTTACGGATGATAATGTTGTTTACTCTAACTGGGAGTTTTCGAAAGCAGCAGAGATCGCCCATGATTTTGCGCAAAGGAATGAGCTGCCGGACGCCTTTATCTGCGCCAATGACGAGATTGCAATGGTCATGCTGACCACCTTTGAGGATTACGGGATAAGCGTTCCGGACGATGTACTGATCACCGGTTTTGACAACCTGCCGGAAGCCCCTTTATTCTACCCTTCCATCACAACCATCGAGCCGGATGCGCGCCTGCACGGGCAGATCTGCGCCCGTACGATGACCGATCTGCTGAATGGGCATAAGACAGACAATCCCATCAAACTCCCCAGCCGCTTCATTCCCAGAGAAAGCTGCGGATGCGAGCTCAGTCAAAGGTCCGCCCTTCAAAGGCTGCGTGTTGCCACGGACGCTTTCAAGATGAATCGCAAAAAAGACCGGAACAACTGGCATATCTTCTATCTCGAAAGCATGCTGTTAAAAAGCGAGTCCGTGGATGAACTCAGAAAAACCCTTTCTGATTCCCTGAGCCATGAGCATTTTCTGGAAGGGGATGATTTTCATATACTCTTTGACGCCTGCGCCGATAAAAATCTTACTTCGTATGATATCGCCTATGAGGACGACGGCAGCTACAGCGATCGGCAGGATGTCATCTTTTCCATCCGAAACGGCCTGATACAGGACATTCCTTATATCAAGACCTCTCAGCTCGTGCCCGGGATCAGTGAGGACGATCCCAACCATATGTATGTTATCCTTCCCGTACATGAAGGACCGCACAAGATCGGTTTTATAGTATTTACGGACTGCTATGACGGGATCGACAATAAAGAAGTGATGCTGTTCATGGATAAGATCAATGCTTCCATGTCTCTTTCCAAAAAGAGCATCTACTTAAAAAATGTCAGCGATTATGTCAGGGAGATGTCCAATATCGATCCCCTTACCAGAGTCAAGAACCGCAGCGCTTATGAAACCCGCCTGGCCGACATCAATAAGCGTATTTCTGAAGAAAAACTGTCAGAATTCGGGATCATTCTTTTTGACGTAAATAATCCCAAGTATATTAACGATGAGCTCGGACACCATAAAGGTGATGAGTACCTTAAAAACGCCTGCAGCCTGATCTGTGCATCATTCAAGAGCAGCCCCGTTTACCGCGTAGGCGGTGATGAATTCATCATTATACTTGAAGGGCGTCCGTATGAACAACGCGATCAGCTTATAGACGCCTTCGTACAGGAGATGGAGAAGATCGAAAGATCAGATCTCCGGCGCGAAGAAAAGGTATCGATCGCATACGGAATGTCTCTTTACAGAGGTTCCGATGACAGTGTCAATGCCGTAGTCAAACGCGCCGATGAACTGATGTATGAAACCAAGAAAAAGATGAAAAGCAAAAGATCAGTTTGATCCTTTAAATGACATTGACTCTCCCGCCTGCACGGCTGTCAGGCCGGATCCGTTCATCTTATTTGTATAACATTAGTTTTTAAGTTTAAACTGTACTACGCCGAAAAACTCTCTTACCACATAATGGATACCTACCGGTAAAAGCGTGGTCGCAGGAACGGGGGCAGCATTTTCATATCCTGCATACTCCGCTATGAGCATTGCGCGGTATTCATGAAAACTGTTGGTTATGATACCGACAGACGCCCCCGGATCATTTATTATCTGCATGCTGTTGATGAGGTTCTCTTCAGTACTTGTTGATCTGTCTTCAAGTATAATGCGATCCTCATCAATGCCATATAGCCCGACCAGCCGATTTCTTATGCATTCCGCTTCACTGATCTCTTCATGCGGCCCTTTCCCGCCGGATGCTATAAGGATAGTATCCGGATTTTCCGACATGTACTCCGCTGCTTTTTCTATCCTTACTCTTAGCGGGTTTGTAGGTTCCTTCCCGATCAGACCTGCCCCCAGCACAATAACATAGTCATGGTTCTTTACAGGTACTGCTGTCATAGAAGATACTACCCTGCTTTCAACAAAGAGAAAGATCGCCAGTCCGGCAGAAAACAATACCCGATATATAATGCGCACTGCTGTGGGGATCTTAAACCTGCTCGAGCCTTCCAGTTCTCTTTTGATCATAAAGATCCTTATCATGCAAAAAACCGTTATCAGCGGCCATATCCATATCCATGACAGCCATGCCCCGGCATATCCGAGGCATACGCAGAAATAGATCACTGACCATAAAGCAAGCGGAACGTATATATATACCGTAACTCTCAGAAAAGGTTTTTTATCTTTTGCATTTCGAAGCAGCCAATGCGCTGCGATCATGCCACCTGCGACTATAAGTATGGAAAGCGCTATGATCCAAACCTTTATCATACTAAAATCCATTATCCTTTATTTATCTTTTTCCTGATCTTCATATACACGGTATTATTTTACCTTTTATACGTCCGCCTGACAAGTATTGCATAATAACCTTTATTCTACCCTTAGCCTGTCAACAATGCTTTTTTTGCTGATCTTCTTTAATGCTATCAGCGGGATACATATAACAAGTACTGCTAAAGGAGGAAGACATACAAGCTCGGGTACTAAAGTGAAGTTCCAGTCAAACATCGGGATATTATCCGTAAGAGCCTTTATAAGGGTAACACTTAAGACTGATGAAGCTCCAAGTGAAACCAGCACCGACCATACATAGTATATAAGCCCTTC
>CADAHD010000078.1 GCA_902787595.1 uncultured Lachnospiraceae bacterium | reverse complement strand
CCACAGCTTTTTATCAAGTATGCTGCATTTATGTGAAAAGGTTTCAAAGCCGTATCTTCCGTGATAAGCGCCCATACCGCTTTCACCAAAGCCGCCGAAAGGAATATTGGGCGTAGCCAGATGCACCACCACATCATTTACACAGCCTCCACCAAAGCGGCAGCGCTTAAGCAGATAATTGATATTGTCCCGGTCTTTTGAAAAGATATATAAAGCCAGCGGATGCGCATGATCTTCGACAGTCTGACGTACTTCCTCTATGCGCTTAAAAGTAAGCACGGGAAGTATGGGACCGAATATCTCCTCACCCATAACAGCATCGGACCAGCTGACATTATCCATAACGGTGGGCTCTATCTTAAGTGAAGTATCATCCGATCTTCCGCCGCATACCACTTTATCCTCATCTATCAGCGCCTTAAGCCGTCTGTAGTGTTTTTCGTTGATTATCTTTCCGTAATCTTTATTCTTAAGAGGCGCTTTGGAATACTGCTTTATAATCTCTTTCTTTAACAGGGCTACGAATTCATCTTTAACATATTCCTCACAGAGTATATAATCGGGCGCCACACAGGTCTGCCCGCAGTTTAAGAACTTGCCGAATACAATGCGCCTGGCAGCGAGCTTAAGATTCGCTGAACCATCCACTATGCAGGGGCTCTTCCCACCAAGCTCAAGCGTTACGGGAGTTAGATGCTCTGCCGCTTTGCGCAGCACTTCACGTCCAACACTCTGGCTTCCGGTAAAGAAAATATAATCAAATTTAAGTCCCAGCAGCTGCTGATTCTCTGCCCTGCCGCCTGTGATGCAGGCTACGTATTCCTCATCAAAGGTCCTGCTTATAATGGCAGATATTATATCGGAGGTATGCGGCGCATATGCGCTGGGCTTTACTATAACAGTATTGCCTGCAGCGATCGCATCGATAAGCGGCGACATGGTCAAAAGGAAAGGATAGTTCCAGGGACTCATGATCAGCACATTACCGTAAGGCTTAAGATAAACCAGACTGTCCGCATGGAAATTGGTAAGCGGCGTAGGCTTTATCTGTGTTTTTGCATAAGTCCTGATGTGCTTTAACATATGGCTTATCTCATTTAACGCCAGACCCGCTTCGCACATAAAAGCTTCCATGCCGCTCTTACCCAGATCCGCTTTAAGCGCCTCCAGGATCTTAGCTTCGTTTTTCTTTATGGCAATGTAAAGCTTCTTAAGCGCCGTCTCACGCGCTCCGATATTAAGCGTTGCTCCGCCTGCAAAATATTCACGCTGCTTTTTCAGTATCTCTTCCGTACGGTTCATGCCCTTGTACCTCCCTGTTCATACACATCAACATAAAACCTTTTAAGCTGCTTTGCATCCATAAGCACCGGCACGGGATAAACAGGATTTCCCTCAGCCTCAGCCATCTGCGCCATTTTATCTATGTCCTCAGGTTTTATTGCAGGTATGCGGCTGCCTATGCCTATGCGTTTGTTAAGCTCCCAGACTGCCTTAATAAAGCTCTGCGCAGCCAGTGTCTCATCGGTATCCATGTGGGCGATTCCCGCTGCTATAGCCAGAGCCTTAAGCTGCGGATAGATCGCTGTGCCGTATGCTTCCAGCACATACGGAAGCAGTATCGCCGTAGTCTCTCCATGTGGCAGATTATACCTGCCGCTTAAGGAATGACTCACGGCATGAGCATATCCCACATAAGATACGGTAAATGCGCAGCCACCCAGATAAGATGCGCGGAGCATGCCGCGTCTGGCCTGCATATCGTTTCCGTTCTTTACTGCGCGCTCCAGATATTTAAATACCAGTCTAACGCATCTTAATGCTTCCCGTCTGGTCTGTTTGGTCGTCGATCTGCCTATATATGCTTCCACTGCGTGAGCCAGGGTATCCATACCTGTCCCCGCCGTGATCTTTGGCGGCAGAGTCCTGGTAGTCTCAGGATCCAGCACAGCCACATCCGGTATAAGAGGAAAGTCCATGAGCGCATACTTATGCCCCGTCTCATCATCGAGGATCACAGCTGCAACCGTAGTCTCACTGCCTGTACCCGCGGTTGTCGGTATAGCGATGGTATAAGGTGTACGCAGCCATACGCGCAATATACCTCCCAGGTCTTCGAGCGTGGATCCCGGTCTGGCTATCAGCGCGCCCACTGCCTTGGCACAGTCCATGGATGAACCGCCGCCAAATCCTATCAGCGCCTGACATTCATTCTGAATATAAAGCTGTCTTGCTTCTTCCACTATGCTTACCGTGGGATTGCTCTGCACTTTGTCATATACTGTCAGCTTAAAGCCCTGCTCTTTCAGTATCAGCTCCAGTCGGCTCGTGATGCCGAACTTTCTGATCTGCGCATCCGTGACCAGCATCACGCTGTTTATATCCTTTTTCTTTAAAAGCTGCGGTATGTCGTCAACCTTGTTGAGTATGTGAGGAGATCTGTACGGCAATAAAGGTATCGCCACTTTAAATCCGAACTGAAACACCCTGCAGAATATTTTTTTAGCTATGTTCATTGTTTCTCCTTCCGTAGTATATATATAAAATATAAACAGAGAACAGGGAGCATAACACTCCCTGTTCCTTTTTCTTTATTTTATCCTATGCGATTATTCTTCGCTTCCGCCGTCTTCGGAATCAACAGCTGCCAGTTCAAGCATTGAATCCGATCCGCTTACTTCATCATCGCTGTCATCAAAGGATATCTCATCATCATCGCCATACTCTTCCTGGTCAACATCCAGACGCACATCACTGTAGCATCTGAATCCTGTACCGGCAGGTATAAGCTTACCGATGATAACATTCTCCTTAAGACCCTGAAGAGTATCAACCTTGCCCTTGATAGCAGCTTCGGTAAGTACCTTCGTGGTCTCCTGGAAGGATGCAGCCGACAGGAAGGAATCGGTAGCCAGAGCCGCCTTGGTGATACCAAGGATAATATCTGCAGCTACGATAGGTCTCTTGCCCTCTTCTTCAAGACGCTTGTTCTCTTTCTCGATAACAAGACGGTCGATCTGACTTCCGGGCAGATAGCCTGAATCACCGGGATCTTCTATGCGCTGACGCTTAAGCATCTGACGTACGATAACCTCGATATGCTTATCTGCCAGATCAACGCCCTGCATATTGTAAACCTTCTGTACCTCACGGATCAGGTAGCTTTCAACTGCTTCTATCTTCTTGATCTCCAGCAGATCGTGAGGATCCACGGAACCTTCTGTGAGTTCGTCACCTGCTTCGATAACCTGTCCTTCGGTAACCTTTATGCGTGCGCCGTAAGGGATCTCGTAAACCTTTTCAGCCTCATCATTCTTGATAACGATCTGTCTCTTATTGCTGGAATCGATTATCGAAACCTGACCGCCGATACCTGCAATAAACGCAAGTCCCTTGGGCTTTCTGGCTTCGAAAAGCTCCTGTACACGGGGAAGACCCATTGTTATATCGTTACCTGCGACACCACCGGTATGGAAGGTACGCATGGTAAGCTGTGTACCGGGCTCACCTATGGACTGCGCTGCTATGATACCAACAGCTTCACCCAGCTGCACTGCCTTACCGGTTGCCATGTTTGCACCGTAGCACTTAGCGCAGATACTCTTTGACTTACATGTAAGTATGGTACGGATCTTGACTTTTTCGATGCCCTGACTGCCGATCTCCTCAGCCATCTTCTGGGTGATCATCTTATTTGCCTCAACCAGCACGTTGCCGTCTTTGTCCTTGATATCTTCGGCTGCAAAACGGCCTCTGATACGTCTGGGCAGATCTTCCACGCAATCCTTTCCGTCCCACAGAGCGGATACTTCCATTCCGGGGATCTCTCCGGTATCTGCGCAGCAGTCATTCTCCTGAATGATAAGCTCCTGGCAGACATCAACCATTCGACGGGTAAGGTAACCGGAGTCTGCAGTACGAAGTGCGGTATCCGACAGACCCTTTCTTGCGCCGTGAGCGGAGATGAAATACTCCAGAACGTTAAGTCCTTCACGGAAGTTTGCCTTAATGGGCAGCTCTATGGTACGTCCTCTTGTATCTGCCATCAGACCACGCATACCTGCAAGCTGCTTGATCTGCTGATCGGAACCACGGGCTCCGGAGTCTGCCATCATGAATATGTTATTGTACTTATCAAGACCTGCCATCAGTTCCTTACCGATAGCCTTGTCGGTCTCTTCCCATACGGATATGACGGTCTTATATCTTTCATTCTCTGTAAGAGCGCCATCCTGATATGCTTCGTTTATCTCATCAACCTTATCCTGGGTTTCCTTAAGCATATCCCACTTTCTTGCGGGCACCACCATGTCGGAAATGGAAACCGTCATGGCTGCTCTGGTGGAATACTTGTAACCTATAGCCTTAACATCATCCAGAACCTTGGCCGTCTTGGTTGCGCCGTGTACGTTGATGACCTTCTCAAGTATGCCCTTAAGCTGCTTCTTGCCTACAAGGAAATCAACCTCAAGCTCCAGCATCTCTTTGGGAGTGGTCCTGGGAACATATCCCAGATCCTGGGGAAGTATCTCGTTAAAGATAAATCTTCCCAATGTTGAATCAACCCAGTCGCTGTAGGTCTCGCCATCCTCTGAAGTGTATGTCATGCGCACCCTGATCTTTGCATGAAGATCGATGATGCCGTTTTCATAAGCCAGGATAGCTTCGTTAACATTCTTGAACATCTTGCCCTCGCCCTTAACACCGGGACGCTCCTGAGTCAGATAATAAATACCCAGGACCATATCCTGCGAAGGAACCGCAACGGGCGCGCCGTCAGAAGGCTTAAGCAGGTTATTGGGACTCAGCAGCAGGAAACGGCACTCTGCCTGTGCTTCAACTGACAGAGGCAGATGCACAGCCATCTGATCACCGTCGAAGTCCGCATTGAATGCGGTACATACGAGAGGATGAAGCTTGATAGCCTTACCTTCTACCAGGATGGGCTCAAATGCCTGAATACCCAGACGGTGAAGTGTAGGTGCACGGTTAAGCATAACAGGGTGTTCTGTGATAACCTCCTCCAGTACATCCCATACGGCATCTTCCTGCTTCTCTACCATCTTCTTAGCTGCTTTTATGTTCTGGCAGATCTGCTTGCCGACAAGCTCCTTCATAACGAAGGGCTTGAAAAGCTCTATAGCCATTTCCTTGGGCAGACCGCACTGATAGATCTTAAGCTCGGGACCAACCACGATAACCGAACGACCTGAATAGTCAACACGCTTACCAAGCAGGTTCTGACGGAAACGTCCGCTCTTACCTTTAAGCATATCGGAAAGGCTCTTAAGAGCACGGTTTCCGGGACCTGTTACCGCACGTCCGCGGCGGCCGTTATCTATAAGCGCATCAACAGCTTCCTGCAGCATACGCTTCTCGTTACGCACGATGATATCGGGCGCGCCCAGATCCAGAAGCTTCTGCAGACGGTTGTTTCTGTTGATTATACGTCTGTAAAGATCATTAAGATCGGAAGTAGCAAAACGTCCGCCGTCCAGCTGCACCATAGGGCGCAGATCGGGAGGAATTACCGGAATGGTAGTCATTATCATCCATTCAGGCTTATTGTTTGAATTCTTGAAGGACTCAAACACCTCAAGACGCTTAACTATCTTTGCTCTCATCTGTACCTTTGTCGAAGGATCATCAAGCTTAGCCTTAAGCTCCTGCATGTCCTTATCGACATCGATCTCTTCAAGAAGGCTCTTGATAGCTTCGGCACCCATGCCGACCACGAAACGACTGCCGAATTTCTCTCTCTGCTCCTGATACTCATGCTCGGTCAGTACCTGCATCTTCTTCAGATCGGTATCGCCTGCATCAAGTACGATATATGCAGAGAAGTAAAGTACACGCTCCAGCTCCTTCGGAGAAAGATCCAGTATAAGAGCCATACGGCTGGGTATGCCCTTGAAATACCAGATGTGTGAAACGGGAGCAGCCAGCTCGATGCGGCCCATGCGCTCTCTTCTTACATTGCTTTTTGTAACTTCCACGCCGCACTTATCGCAGATAACGCCCTTATGACGGATCTTGCGATACTTGCCGCAGTGGCATTCCCAGTCTTTGCTGGGTCCGAAGATCTTTTCGCAGTAAAGACCGTCCTTCTCAGGTTTTAATGTACGATAGTTGATGGTCTCCGGCTTGGTCACCACGCCCGCCTCGGGGTTGTTGTTTCTGGTAGACCACTCGCGTATCTTCTCCGGGGAGGCAAGGCCTATGCTGATCTTTTCAAATGAGATAGGCTGAAACTCATTGTTCTTTATATCTGCCATTTTTATTTGATCTCCTTCCTGATATCCTGAAAACTTCAAACGTTGATCTGATATTTATTCGTCTTCGTCATAACTGTCTGCGTTAACGAACTCACCGATGCTTTCGTCTTCGCTTTCGGGATATTCCTCCACATCCTCAAATTCGCCCTGATCATTGATCTCTTTGGTACCGAAACCGTCAGCGCCTGCATAATCATTCTTATGCTCGCCCAGTTCGAACTTGAACTCGCTCTCGTTGTAATCAACATTCTCTTTGAGCTCAACTTCGTTATCGTTCTTATCCAGCACTCTGACATCCATAGCCAGTGACTGCAGTTCCTTAAGCAGCACCTTGAAGGACTCGGGTATGCCGGGCTGAGGAATATTCTCGCCCTTTACGATAGCCTCGTAAGTCTTTACACGGCCCACAACATCGTCGCTCTTGACGGTGAGGATCTCCTGCAGTGTGTAGGATGCGCCGTATGCCTCGAGTGCCCAAACCTCCATCTCTCCGAAACGCTGGCCGCCGAACTGCGCCTTGCCGCCCAGAGGCTGCTGTGTAACAAGTGAGTACGGGCCGGTGGAACGTGCATGGATCTTATCGTCAACAAGGTGATGCAGTTTCAGATAATGCATGTGTCCTATGGTTACCGGGCTGTCAAAGTATTCACCGGTACGACCGTCGCGCAGACGGACTTTACCGTCGCGTGAAAGAGGCACGCCCTTCCACAGATCGCGATGAGCTTTGTTCTCATTCAGATAATCAAATACTGCGGGAAGAAGCTCTTCTTTGTGCAGGCTTTCGAAGGTATCACCGTTCCACTCCTTGCCATCCTGAGTGGTGGTGCGTTCTTCAGACTTCCATGCTTTTGCTTCTGCAGCATCAAAAGGCAGGTTTACGTAGTCATTTGCCAGCTCAAGGGTATCCATGATATCGTTTTCCTTTGCGCCGTCAAAGACGGGGGTAGCGATATTGAAGCCCAGAGCCTTTGCTGCCAGAGACAAGTGGATCTCCAGCACCTGACCTATATTCATACGTGAAGGCACGCCCAGGGGATTAAGCACGATATCCAGCGGACGTCCGTTAGGCAGATAAGGCATATCCTCTACGGGAAGCACGCGGCTGACAACACCCTTGTTTCCGTGACGTCCGGCCATCTTATCGCCTACGCTTATCTTTCTCTTCTGCGCGATATAAATGCGCACTTTCTGGTTAACGCCGGGGCTCAATTCGGTATCGCCCTTAGCGCGTGAGAATACCTTTGCGTCTACTACCACGCCGTATTCGCCGTGAGGCACCTTAAGTGAAGTATCACGCACTTCTCTTGCCTTCTCACCGAAGATAGCGCGAAGCAGTCTCTCTTCGGGAGTGAGGTCGGTCTCGCCCTTGGGCGTTACCTTACCAACCAGTATGTCTCCGCTGCGGACTTCAGCGCCCACGCGAATGATACCGTCATCATCCAGATCCTTAAGGGCATCCTCGCCGACACCGGGGATATCACGTGTGATCTCCTCTGCGCCCAGCTTGGTATCCCTGGCTTCTGTCTCATACTCTTCGATATGTACGGAGGTGTATACATCCTCCTTAACAAGGCGCTCACTCAACAGTACAGCGTCCTCATAGTTGTAACCTTCCCAGGTCATGAAACCGATCAGAGGATTCTTGCCCAGACCCAGCTCGCCGTTTGCCGTTGAAGGACCGTCTGCTATGACCTGACCTGCCTCAACATGATCACCCTTGTTAACAATGGGCTTCTGATTGTAGCAGTTGGACTGGTTGGAACGAACGAACTTCTGAAGCTCATATTCGTTCTTATCACCATCATCAGCCTTTATCTGAATGGTATCGGCGGTAACATAGGTAACGGTACCTGCCTTCTTTGCAACAACGCAGACACCGGAGTCAACAGCCGCCTTGGTCTCCATACCGGTTCCGATAACGGGCGCCTCGGTAAAGAGCAGGGGCACTGCCTGACGCTGCATGTTTGAACCCATCAGCGCACGGTTTGCATCGTCGTTCTCCAGGAAAGGTATAAGAGCCGTAGCAACGGAGAATACCATCTTGGGAGACACATCCATGTAATCGAAATCTTCACGCGCATACTCCTGGGTCTCTGTACGGAAACGTCCGGAAACCTTTTCATTAACGAAATGTCCGTCAGCATCCAGAGGCTCGTTAGCCTGCGCTACATGGTAATTATCCTCTTCATCCGCTGTCATATATACAACTTCTGTGGTGACAACGGGGTTCTTCTTATTATCGCCATGCTTATCGATCTTTCTGTAAGGAGCTTCTATGAAGCCGTACTCATTGATGCGCGCATAGCTTGCCAGTGAGTTGATCAGACCGATGTTGGGACCTTCGGGCGTCTCTATGGGGCACATACGTCCGTAATGGGTGTAATGTACGTCACGCACTTCGAATCCGGCACGGTCACGTGAAAGACCGCCGGGGCCCAGTGCAGAGAGACGTCTCTTGTGGGTCAGCTCACCCAGAGGGTTGTTCTGATCCATGAACTGTGACAGCTGTGAAGATCCGAAGAACTCCTTGATAGCTGCCTGTACAGGCTTGATATTGATGAGGTTCTGGGGTGATACGTCCTCACTCTCATGTGCATCATGAGCAGTCATACGCTCGCCCAAGATGATCGATATCATCATCATTGCCGATGCCGTACTCAAGCGCGATGTTATAGTTGACTGATGCAACTATATCGCTCTTGGTGATGTGCTTGGGAACAAGCTCGTGTATGTTCTGACGTATAGCCTCAGGCAGTTCGTCTGTCCTGGTGCTGTAAGCGCGAAGGATCTTTTTGAGCTCGGGCCAGTAAACCTTTTCAGTGATGCCCAGCTTCTTTGCATCCACATCAAGCCATGCTTCAAGGTCTACCATAAGGTTGGAGATGACCTTTACATCACGCTTTTCGGTACGTATCATAACGCTTTCAACAGCGCTGTTCTGGATAACATCTGCCAGCTCGGCAGTAACCACTGTGCCCGCTTTTGCTTCAAGGATTCCTGTAGAATTTCCCTCTTCGTCAAAGGTTTCAAGGCTTACTATCTCATGAGTGTAAGGATTGACAACATCCTCAGCCAGGATGTGACCGCGGATACGGTTGCGCAGCGCCAGCTTCTTATTAAACTTATAACGGCCCACCTTGGCAAGGTCATAACGTCTTGCATCAAAGAAGGTACTGGTTACATAGCCCTCTGCGCTCTCAACACTGGGGGGCTCACCGGGACGTACCTTGTCATAAAGTACTTTAAGGCCTTCTTCATAAGTCTTTGCGGTATCCTTTGTGAACGACTGAAGGATCTTGGGCTCATCGCCGAAAACATTGATGATCTCATCATCACTGCCCAGACCGATAGCACGCAAAAATACGGTAATGGGAACCTTCTTATTACGGTCCACCCTTACCCAGAATATATCATTTGAATCGGTTTCATACTCAAGCCATGCACCACGGTTAGGGATAACGGTAGCTGCAAAAAGCTGCTTTCCGCTCCTGTCACGGCTTATATTATAGTAGATACCGGGCGAACGTACCAGCTGGCTGACTATAACACGCTCTGCACCGTTTACCACAAAGGTGCCGGTCTCCGTCATCTTGGGAAGATATCCCATGAAGATCTCATGCTCGCGGATCTGATCCTTATCGTTATTGTAGAGACGAACTTTTACTTTTAAAGGCGCCTCATAGGTAAGATCGCGTTCTTTGCACTCGCTGATACTGTGCTCTTCCTTATCAAGCTCGAAATCTACGAACTCAAGTCTAAGGTGCCCGCCGTAATCGGTGATAGGAGAAATATCATCGAAGGCTTCCCTCAGTCCCTCTTTAAGGAACCACCTGTAGGAGTTCTGCTGGACTTCGATCAGGTTGGGCATCTCCAGAACTTCTTTACGTCTGGAATAGCTCATTCTCTTGCCGTTACCGGCGTTCATAGGAAGAATTCTGTTTTTTTCCATACTGACACTCACCCCGTTTTATATTGTTTATGGTTACCGTTGACCGGTCGTGGCACGCGTGTTATCATATATAAAAAGCGTACAAAAAAGCATAGTATGCCCACTACGCACAACGACACGGATAATAGGATAGCACGCGGGTATAAATAAGTCAAGGATTTTTTTATAAATATTTGCTGCAGCCATGGGATTAGCTTTCCCCGCTCCAACTGCCAGGGCGTGGCTGGCTCCTAAAACGGAGCGCCACAACCCTGACAGCTTGGAAAGCAAAAAAAGAGCGGGCCGGAATGGTCCGCTCTTGAACGAAATCTGTTTAGGCCGAAATTACTTCAGGGTTACGGTAGCGCCAACTTCTTCCAGCTTTGCCTTGATGTCGTTTGCTTCGTCCTTGGAAGCGCCTTCCTTTACCATCTTGGGAGCGCCTTCTACCAGTTCCTTGGACTCCTTCAGGCCCAGACCGGTGATGGTACGTATAACCTTGATAACGTCCATCTTCTTCTCGCCGAAGCTGGTGAGCTCTACATCGAACTCAGTCTTCTCTTCCTCAGCTGCAGCGCCTGCTGCGGGACCTGCTGCTACAACAACGCCTGCTGCTGCAGATACGCCGAACTCTTCCTCACAAGCCTTTACAAGGTCGTTAAGCTCTAATACTGAGAGCTCCTTGATAGCTTCGATGATCTCTTCTTTGCTTAATTTAGCCATTTTAAATTTACCTCCATTGATAATTGTTGATTACTCTGCTGCGGGTGCTTCTGCTGCCGCAGGTGCTGCTTCGCCGCCTTTTTCTGCGATCTGCTTGATCACGCGGGCGAAATTGGTGATTGGACTCTGCATGCTGCCAAGCAGTCTGGAAAGCAGTTCCTCTCTTGAGGGAACCTGTGCAACGGACTCAAGGCCCTTTGCGTCATAGAATGTACCCTCTACGATACCGCCCTTGAACTCTAACTTGGGAGCGGTCTTTGCGAACTTTGCGATCTCTCTTGCGGGTGCTGTTGCGTCCGTCTTAGAAACAACCAGTGCGCTGGGTCCGTTGAGCAGATCGTCGAGCTTCTCGCAATCTGTATCCTTGAACGCAAAACGCATCATGGTGTTCTTGTAAACCTTGTAGGTCAGACCTGCCTCACGAAGCTGCTTACGAAGCTTTGTATCCTGGTCAACAGTCAGACCGCAGTGGTCTACCAGCAGAACGGACTGTGCATCTTTGATCACTTCTGAGATCTCAGCAACCACAGGTGCTTTAAGTTCTACTTTTGCCATGTCTATTCCTCCTTACAGATTTTTGGAGATAAAAAATCTCCGGATATGCCGGAGAACAGAAAATCAAAGCATTCACTTTTAACTTCTCTCTCCTCGGCAGGCAGTTTGCACTTTACGCCTTTTGGGCACCTGCTGTCTTCGGCATGGCTTTTTTCAAGCCGATGAAGATAATACCACACGCGATGCTTCTTGTCAACAACTTTTTTAAAAAACACGGACCTCGTGATTTTTCTGCATCAGTCATCAAAAAACCTCCGCCGAAGCGGAGGTTTTGATCTTTCTTAGTACTTAGCTGTGTTGATCTTTACGCCCGGGCCCATGGTGCTTGCCAGGGTGATGCTCTTTAAGTACTGGCCCTTAAGGGTTGAGGGCTTAGCCTTAACGATAGCTTCCATCAGAGCCGTAAGGTTCTCGGTAAGCTGATCCTCGGAAAAGCTTGCCTTGCCGATAGGGCAGTGAATGATGTTGCTCTTGTCAAGTCTGTACTCGATCTTACCTGCTTTGATATCGTTGATAGCCTTGGTAACGTCCATTGTAACGGTACCTGCCTTAGGGTTGGGCATTAAGCCCTTGGGGCCCAGCACCTTACCTAAACGACCTACAACACCCATCATGTCGGGAGTTGCTACTACAACGTCAAAGTCAAGCCAGCCTTCGTTCTGGATCCTGGGGATCAGTTCCTCACCACCTACATGGTCTGCACCTGCAGCCTCAGCCTCGGAGATCTTATCGCCCTTTGCGAATACCAGCACGCGATCTGTTTTACCTGTTCCGTGAGGGAGTACAACAGCGCCGCGGAT
>CADAHD010000077.1 GCA_902787595.1 uncultured Lachnospiraceae bacterium | reverse complement strand
CGCTGCAGGAGATCATGTATTACGTAGAAAAGGAGGAGGCATGATGAAAGATTATTTCAGACAGGAGAGCATAGCGTTTCGTTATATGCCGCTTCTCTATCTTGCGAGGATCTTATTTGCGGCGCTTATGCTGATATCAGGTAACATCCAGTGGTGTGTTATGCTCCTTGGGATCATGTTTTCGCTGGGGCTTAATTATTCTACAGAAGAGGAATATCTGCTCCCGCTGACGGATGAGGAATACAAGAAAAGAAGGCTTTGCAGGGTTTTGATGATATGGCTGAGATATCTTATCCTGGGGACCGGCGGATATATCATGATGTATGTTTTATCAAGCTTTGACAATATCCGCAGGATAATAAGCTTAAGACCTGCTTTTGCTATAGTATTCTTTGTTTTTCAGATGCTTCTGGTATTTGAAGTTCTTTTGGAAGGAGTGACCGGTAAGGGGATAAAGCTGAGCACCCCGGAAACAGTATTAAGACACATACATATGATCATATTCTTTTTATATGGTATAGCATATGTGCGTGGCAGCGATACAGGACTGATCCTTACAGAGAATGAAACACTGCATATAGTGATAATGGCTGCAGCGATGATCTTGCTTATCTTTAACTGTATCAAAATGCTGCATACATGGAAGGTTGAAGATTATGCTCCGGAGAGTGAAAAATTGTTTGCAGGGGGGAAGAAGGCATGAATATAAATGTTCAGACAAAAAGCGGTCTGCCAATCTATGAACAGATAGAGAGGCAGATAAAAGAAATGATCGTTTCGGGAAAGCTTAAAGAAGGAGAAATGCTTCCGTCGATAAGGGCGCTGGCCGCAGATTCGAAGATAAGTGTGATCACTGTAAAGCGCGCCTATGAGGATCTTGAAAAGGAAGGGATGATATATTCCGTTCAGGGGAAAGGCTTTTACGTCGATAACCCTGACCTGCAATACATGCAGGAGAAAAAGACGCTGGGGCTGGAAGAGAAATTAAGCAGCTGGGTAGAGGAAGCAAAAGCTTCCGGCATGAGCAGACAGGAAGCGCTTGATATGCTGGGAATACTGTGGGATTGATCGTGCAGAAAGGAACTGAATATGATCGAGGCAAAGAATCTGAAATTTAAATACGGACCATCCGGGGCAGATAAGTTTGAGATAAAGGATGTGTCCATTAAACCTGAGCAGGGCTATATCAGCTGCCTGCTGGGAAGGAACGGCTCCGGCAAGACCACGCTGCTGAAATTGCTGTACGGAGTTTTAAAGAGCAGAGGTGGTTCGGTATTTTGGAACGGGGAAAAGTTAAGCTTAAGGAATATTCCGGCATACAGGCAGGAGGCCGCTTTTGTAGGGGCAGGAGGCTGGTGCGCGGATGAACTCAGCATTAAGCGCAATACAGAGATCTTAAGCACACTGTATACGGGTTTTGATAATGCGTATTATGAGGAACTGATCGATATGGCAGGATTAGCCGGGGATATGGATAAGATATGTATGAGTTTATCTAAAGGACAACGGATGAAAGCAGAGATAGTATTTGCGCTGGCAAGAAGACCGAAATTTCTGCTTTTGGATGAACCGCTGGCAAATCTGGATCCGGTCTTTAAGACAGATATTCTGGAACTGATCCAGAAGAGTGTGAGCGAGAATGAAACAGGCGTATTATTGAGCACGCATCTTTGTGATGAGATATCGGACATAGTGGATAAGATCTATGTGATAGAGGATGGCAGGATAAGCAGGTCAGGCAGCAGATTTGAACTGCTTGGAGCTGCCGGAGAAAGAGATCTGAAAGAGCTGTTCTGATCGGAGGATAAAAATGGATAATAAAACAACACAGCAGTTCAGAAAAAAGATAGGAAGAGAAAACCGTGACATGTACGGTTTTGCGGTATGCTGGTGTCTCGCACTTCTTCTTATACCGATAGGTGAGCTTAATACAGAGGGACTCATCGGAGAAGATTTTGGCATCTTCCATATAGTAATGGCAGGCTTATTGATGATCATCGCCTCCAATTCCTATGTGTCAAAATATATGAATATATATCTGGGAAACGAGGTGGAAAAGAAAGGCATCGGACTCATAGGAAAGGAAGAACTTACTGCTATACTCAGGTATCATGGTTTTGATGTGACAGGGTATTATAAGGAGCTGGTGATGCGCTTTATTCCCGTTCAGCTGTTTGGAATGACTGCATTGACAGCGGGCGGATGCGCCGGGATCATTGGTAAGCATGTAATGGTGTTATTCTTAGCTGCAGCTGTAATCATACCGGAAATGGTATTTTTGATCAGATATCTGAAAACAGCCTATGAGCTGCAGCATGAGAAAGCATTGTATTATAAGATCATAGAAGGCTTGTGGAATGGGATATATTCTTTAATACGCTTATTCACAGTGGGAATAGTTATGATCATGCTTGATATTGTTTTAATGGCATTGGCACCTTCGACTGTGTTGATGAAAGGGATATCGGATACGGAAGTGGTATGCTTCTATATCGGAGGCGGGTGGCTGATAATGGTACTGATCATCAGCGTGTTATTGATGGGAGTTTATCTGACTGATATTGACAGGGATATGATGGCATTCTCATTTGTTAAAATGCGCAAGCTGATCCTGGCAGGTTCGATCGCCGTATTTATCCTGACAGTTGCCGCTTATTCCTTTATCAGCATAAATGCAAACATCTGTGTGCGGGAAAACAGCTTTACGATAAAGGAGGGAGGCAGCATCAGGGAATATGCGGTTGAAGATATAGCAGCCTATCGTGTTTATGGAAAAGATGTTTTAAAAATGGAGATCACATTTAAAGACGGTACGAAAACGCAGCTGTTCAGGGACGGCGCAGAAAATACAACAGCATGGAGTGATAAGTATTACAGCGATTTTAATTATGCGGCCGAACTGACAGGAAAACTCTCAGCGCTGGGAGTACAGGGAAGTATCGATGATAAAGATAAACTGCAGGCGTATGTAAACGGCCTGGATCAGCCCTGCAGGGATGGGTATGATCAGATCCTGCAGAATCTGGGAGCGGCAGCAGATCGATAAAATAATATTTGACAATATGTTCATATGATGATATGATGACAGCAACAAATGAAACGTCATACTGTGATAACTGCAGTATGATCGACATAATGGAAATACCCCATGGGGGAGTAGCAAGCGCTTTGCGTAGTAAGTCAACAATCCCGGCCTTATAGTCTGGCTTGCTTCAAATTGCGAGACTCATGTGTAGCAAAAACTATGCATGGAGTCTGTATATGATCAGATCTGGGACCCGGATATGGTTTTTGCCATATCCGGGTTTTTCGATCTACAGCAAAAAGGAGGAGCTATGAATAAGACATTTTTGGAGATCAGGGATCTGAAAAAAAGTTTCGGAACAGGAGAAGCCAGACAGGATGTACTGCGCGGCATGAGTTTTACAGTCGATAAAGGAGAGTTCTGTGTATTGCTGGGACCCTCCGGATCGGGCAAGTCAACGCTGTTAAATATAATCGGCGGCATAGATACGCCTGACAGCGGATATATAAGCATTAAAGGTGATAAGCTTGAGGATATGAATGAGAAACAGCTTACGGCATACAGGCGCAGACATCTGGGATATGTATTCCAGATGTATAATCTTATCCCTAATCTGAATGTAAAGGAAAACATTGAGGTGGGCGCTTATCTTTCTGATAAGCCGCTTGATGTTGAAGAGGTGATCACCACTCTTGGACTTCAGGATCATAAGTATAAATATCCCAGCCAGTTATCCGGCGGCCAGCAGCAGAGAGTGTCGATAGGACGCGCCGTTGTTAAAAATCCGGATATACTCATGTGCGATGAACCGACGGGAGCTCTGGATTATAAGACTTCCAAGGAGATACTGGCGTTGATCGAAGACTGCAATAAGAAATTCGGCAGCACGGTTATCATGGTAACGCATAACGAAGCGATCAAATATATGGCGGATCATGTGATAAAACTCAGGGACGGCGTAGTACGTCATAATGATCTGAATGATAAGAAGCTTACGGCTGAAGAACTGGAATGGTAGGTGATATGATGAGAAATCCGCTTATAAAAAGAGTGCCCAGAGAGCTTATCAAAGACTGGCACAAATATATAGTAATAATCATCTTTATGGTATTGATGATAGGAGTGATCTCCGGCATGTATGTAGGACATGACAGCATGCTCGCTCAGATCAACGCAGGGGAAAAAGAACTTGTTCTTGAGGACGGCTGTTTTGAGACAGCGCATAAAGCTTCTGAGGATATGATCGCAGATATCGAAGCAGGCGCAAAGGCTGATGTACGTGAATATTATATTAACAAAGGAATCGAGGAAGCTGATAAAGAAGTGGCAGATGCCGTTGAAGAGAAAGTTGCCGAAGAAGTAAATGCGGCTATAGAAGAAGCTGTGCGTTCACAATGTGAAGCGTACGGCATAAGCGATGAGACCGTGATCCGCGAACAGATCGATCAGGCGATAGAGGCCGGATTTGATGATGCGCTGGCAGAGGCAAAGGATTCGGACGAATATAAAAAGGCAGTTGATGAAGCCTATGAAACAGCGCATGAAGAAGTTATCAAAGCAGTGGATGAAAAATGGGATGAGATATCAAAACGCTACGATCTGGACTCTGAAGATTTTTCGCCTGTAGCGGTTAAGCTCTACGAACACTTTTACAGAAACGAAGCAGAGGACTATGATAATGACGGAAAGCAGGATGCGACAGTAAGGATCTTTAAAAGTGATTCGCAGATCGACAAGGCTGTCTTTTTTGAAGGCGGCGCTCCGACGGCAGATAATGAGATCGCCATTGACAGGATGCATGCGCAGAATGTCGGGGTCAAGCTTGGAGATGAGATCAGCGTCGGAAACAAGAGCTTTAAGGTAGTGGGCCTTCTGTCATATGTGAATTATCTGACTCTTCATGAGAAAAATACGGATCTTATGTTTGACGCCTTTGGTTTTGATGTGGCGATGCTGACACCTTCGGCATTTGATAAGCTTGATTCACGCATCCATTACAATTATGCATATAAGTATATTACTGCGCCGGAAGATAAGATAGCGCAGGCGGATCACGCCGATTCGTTTTTAAAGGCGCTGATCACACAGACGCTGGTAGAGGATAATGAGCTTAAGGATTATCTTCCGGGATATTTAAGTCAGGCACGAAACTTTGCTATATCGGATATTGAGGGCGATTCCACTACCACAAGCATACTCTGTTATATCCTGATAGGCGTCATTGCGTTTATATTTGCCATTACCATCAGCAATACAATAGAGAAAGAAGCATCGGTGATCGGCACGCTGCGCGCGTCAGGGTACACCAAAGCAGAGCTGATAAGGCATTTTATGTCCATGCCGCTGATCGTTACCATACTGGGCGCTGTTATAGGAAACATATTCGGTTACACATTGTTTAAGAGTGTAGCGCTGAATCTGTATTATCAGAGCTACAGCCTGCCGCCCTGCAGTATTGTCTGGAGTAAAACTGCTCTTATAAAGACGACAGTGATACCCTTTGTCCTTATGCTGGTCGTTAATCTGTATGTTATCGTAAGCAGGATGCAGATAAGTCCGCTGCGATTTCTGCGACATGACCTTGCAAAGAATAAAAGAACAAAGGCAAGGCGCCTGCCGGCGTGGTCCTTTCTGGGCCGCTTCCGTTTGAGGATACTCTTTCAGAATATGCCCAATTATCTGGTGCTGATCTTCGGAGTCATATTTATCGAACTTATGCTCTGCTTTGCATTCGGACTTCCTGATTCGCTGGTGCATTACGGCGGCAGGGCGGCAGATATGGTATTTGCCGACTATCAGTATATGCTGATGGGAAGTAAGGATGAAGACGGAGAGCTGATCGAAACTGCTGAGGAAAGCGCGGAGCGTTTCAGCGCAAAAAGCCTTATGTATGCAAAGGTTGAATCTTCAATACGTTCCGGAATGGGCAGCGGCGGGGATGAGAGCGTTACCGTATACGGAATAGAAGATAACAGCGAATATGTCAGCCTGGGAAGTGATGTTAACGAAAGCGCGGTATATGCTTCGAGTGCATTTATAAAAAAATTTGACCTGTCTGTGGGTGATGTGATAGCTCTGCATGAGGAATATGAAAATAAAAGTTATCAGTTCAAGATTGCCGGGCAGATCGATTATGACGGCGGCATCGCTGTATTTATGAAGAATGCGGATTTTAATACCGTCTTTGAAAAGGACGCAGATGATTTTACGGGATACTTTTCGCATGAAGAGATCACGGATATAGATGAGAGCTATATAGCGACGGTGATCACCGCAGATGATATAGCCGAGGTGACCAATCAGCTGATACATTCCCTTGGCGGAGTGATCGATGTATTTAAATACGTACTGATCGTTTTAGCGGCGGCGCTCATATATCTGCTTGCAAAGATCATCATCGAGAGAAATGAGCATTCAATTTCCATGGTAAAGATACTGGGCTTTGAGAATAAGGAGATCGCATCTTTGTACATACTGCCGACGGCAGTAGTCATTGTGATCTTTGCGATACTTAGCTTCTTTGCGGGATATGGTCTGATGCTTCTTGTCTTTAAAGCCTTTGTGCTTCAGATGGACGGATACTTTGCGTTTTATATGAGCAGACAGTCGATGATACTGTCGGTTGTCTATCTGCTGATCGGCTATGCGTTTGTATCGCTGATAGACCTTTTCAGGATACGCAGGATACCTCTGGATGTTGCGCTTAAGAATGTTGAATAAGCAGCAACAGCGGGTTTACAGCAGCTGTTTCAGTTTTTCTATATATTTTTGCGTAAGCTGCGAGGGAGGAATGTTTGCCGGAATATCTGTCTTCATTACGACAAAAAGGCGCATCTGCGAAGGGATACGGAATATAGTGTGATGATATCTGCGCTCCGGCTTGACGTCATCTGTCAGCCGTGATAGAATCCCTGCAGTGAACCTCATGGGGGAGTAGCGAGCGTATTGCGTAACAAGTCAACATACCGGCATATTCGTCCTGGCTTGTTTTAAATTGCGAGACTCATGTATAGTCATATGGAAAAACTATGCATGAAGTGTATATTGTTTATAAATACCCAAGTATAGTTTTTCTGTACCTGGGTATTATTTTGATTTCGGGAGTATAAGGAAAATGGGCTTATTTGAATTGATACTGTTGGCTGTCGGTCTGGCTATGGATGCTTTTGCGGTTTCTATATGTAAAGGCCTGGCAGCCGGAAAGATAACAAAAAAAGAATATCTTTTATGCGGAGTGTGGTTTGGCGGTTTTCAGGGACTGATGCCTTTTATCGGTTATCTGGTCGGTTCAAACTTTGAAAAGCTTATCAGTATGATAGCTCCGTGGCTGGCCTTTGCTATCCTTTCTTTTATAGGCGGGAATATGATAAGGGAAGCGCTTGGTGACGATGAAGAGGCAGCTCCCGGTTTTGATGTAAAAACCATGTTTATGATGGCAGTGGCTACCAGTATTGATGCGCTGGCTGTAGGTATTACATTTGTGGCAGTTCCTGTAGAGGTGCTTAAGGCGGGGCCTCTTATCAATGTGATCTTTGCTGTAATAGTGATAGGGATCATTACATGTATCATCTCTATGATCGGAGTGAAGATAGGAAGCATCTTCGGTAACCGCTACAAAGCCGGATCCGAGATCATGGGAGGAACGATACTGATATTTATAGGCTTCCGTTCTCTTATAACCTATCTTGATAAGTCGCAGACTTTATCTGACGGAGATACGATCTTCGGCATGCTCATCCCGCTTATAGGTACGCTGCTTGGTTCTGCTGTGATATATGCTAAAAAGAACCGTATGGCGGATGATCTGCGCGCGGTACTGGTGGGAGGCAGCTCGGGCATCATGCTGTCGATCGCTGTCTGGGGAATGATAGAGCCGGCGATAGACGGACTTAACAAGGAGAATATAAACGGTATTATACCGGTGACGATATGCTTCCTGCTGGGGGTGGTGATACAGCTTATCCTTGATAAAGCCGTGCCGCATACACATGTATATTCCGAGATAACGGAAGGACCCAAAAGCGGACTTGATCCTGCGATAAAAGTAATGCTGACGGAAGTTATACATCACATTCCGGAAGGTATTGCCCTGGGCGCGATATATGCCGCGCATTTTATGCAGACGGAGTGGGTATCTAAAAGCGTGGCACTGGTATTGGCGATAGCCATCGCGTTTCAGAATATCCCTGAAGCGATATATGTAGCTCTTCCCATAAGGGAAAAGGGTTCCAAAGCCGGAAAGGCTTTCTTTATGGGCGTGGTATCCGGCGTGCCTACGCCGCTTTTGGGCGTGATCACGGTAGTTATCGTGGTATTGTATCCGGCGCTCCTTCCGTTCATTATGGCGCTGGCCGGCGGCGCGCTGATCTATACCACCATAGAGGAGATCCCCCAGATCGCAGCGGGAAAGGATAACGATAAAGGGGCTCTGGCTTTTGTAGCCGGCTTCGCGATCGTAATGCTGATGATATTTTTAAAGCTGGGCTGAAAACAGATCATTGCAGCTGGCGTGGCATGTTGCGGCGGCAGTAAATATGTGCTATAGTTAGATCATTAAGGATTTCTATATTGCGATAGCTGAAACGGAGTTTGGCGTCATCTACAGGGAGGTAGATCATTATGGCAGGGATCAGCACGATATCTTCATATGGATCAATGTACTCAGGCGGGATGCAGGGCAGTTCCGGTGTATACGGCCGTGCGGATAAGACGGCCGGGAATCCTAATGGCAAAAAGCGCGGTATCGTGAGCGGACCGGAAAAAGCATCATCGGCTAAGGAACTTAAAAACCAAAGCATAAATGAATCGCTTGAGATGCGTAAGATGATCCGTGACCTTCACCGCAGTAATGCTAAGGATCTTAAAAATGAAGCAACAAAGCCAAAGAGCCTGATCGAAGAATCGCTTGAATCCGATGAAAAGGAAGAAGA
>CADAHD010000076.1 GCA_902787595.1 uncultured Lachnospiraceae bacterium | reverse complement strand
CGGATATCTGGCAGAGGTGGAAGCCGGTGAAGTAGAGGGTGCCATCAAACGCCTTATCTCCGGTGAATTTGCGATAGAGGAGCGCATGATGCTCGCAGGCTTTACACAGATCGGCGGGGAAAAGAGCGCACTTGAGCATGCGCTTAACGACATAGTTATGAGCCGCCACGGCGATCTGCAGGTGGCTTCCTACAGGATATATGTCAATGATGTATTTTTGTATGAGTATTCCGGTGACGGCATCATCATAAGCACGCCTACCGGATCGACAGGCTATAATCTTTCGGCGGCCGGACCCATAGTAGAGCCCTCGGCCAGCCTTCTGGTGCTGACGCCCATCTGCCCGCATACTTTGAATACCAGGAGTATCGTACTTTCGGATGCGGACATCATCAGGGTTGAGCTGCTGCCGGGGCGCAGCGCAAAGGAAGCGGCTGCCGGCACATATTTTGACGGAGTGCCCATGGGTGTGCTGCATGCGGGAGATTATATAGAAGTACGCAAGAGCAAGAGGGTCTGCCGTTTCATAAAACTGGGAAGCGACGGTTTCCTTCAGGTACTGAGAAAAAAACTGGTAAATTGAGGTTTAAGGATGTTAGACAGCATATCGGTAAAGAATCTGGCCCTGATAAAGCAGGCTGATATAGAATTGTGCGAGGGGCTTAATATACTGAGCGGAGAAACCGGAGCCGGTAAATCGATATTGATAGGTTCCGTTAATCTGTGCCTTGGAGCCAAGGCTGACAAGAGCATGATCAGGGAAGGCGCGGAATACGCCCTGATCGAGCTTGTTTTTCATGTGGATAACGAGAAGATAATATCCGCTATCCGCGAGATGGAGCTGCCCATAGAAGAAGACGGCACGGTGATCATAAGCCGCAGGATAAGCGCTAACCGCTCATCCATAAAGGTGTGCGGAGAGAATGTGACGGTAAAGCAGGTAAAAGAGCTGGCGGAGCTTTTGATAGATGTTCACGGACAGCATGAGCATCAGTCGCTGCTGCACTCGCTTAAGCAGCGGGAACTGCTTGACGCATACTGTACCGGAGGACTTAAGAAGGAGCTGGAAAAGACGGCAGCAGAATACGCAGAGTATAAAAGGCTTTGTGACAGGCTTAAGAGTCTGGATATGGATGAGGCAAGCCGGGCCAGGGAAACGGAACTGGCTGAGTATGAGATAAACGAGATAGAGGAAGCAGGGATAAGACCCGGAGAAGAAGATGAACTGGAAGACGCCTTTCGCAGGATGAAGGGGGCCAGAGACAGCTATGAAGGACTTACCAAGGTAAGAGAGCTGCTGGATGAAGAGTATGACGGCGCGCTGGAGAATCTGGGCAGGGCAGTTCGTGAGATGAATGCGGCGGCGTCCGTAAATGAAGAACTTTCGGAAGAGGCACAGGCGCTTTCCACAGCAGAAGATACCATAAGGGACGTGCTGAGGGATGTAAGAGAGATACTCGATGACGGCGCTTTTGACCCGCAGCGCTTTGATGAGATCGAAACACGTCTGGATACGATAAGGAGGCTCAGTCTCAAGTACGGCGGAAGCGAGCAGGCTGTATTGGATTACTGTGAAAAACGCAGGGATGAGCTTAAGGAACTTAAGGACCTGGACGCCGGCAGAAAAAAGCTGGGTGCGGAGATAGAAGAATCAAAGAAGAAGCTGGATTCGCTGTGCGAAAAGCTGCATAAGGAAAGAGCAAAGGCGGCAAAGGCGCTTAAAGAGGAGATAAGCAGCACGCTTATGGACCTGAACTTCCTGAAGGTGGAGTTTGAGGTGGCGCTGAAGCAGCGTGAAGAATACGGGCCTGCCGGAAGGGACGAAGTGGAGTTTATGATAAGCTTAAATCCCGGGGAGAAACTCAGGCCGCTTAAAGATGTGGCCAGCGGCGGTGAGCTTTCCAGGATAATGCTGGCGTTAAAGACGGTTTTTGCGGCCAGGGACGATATAGAGACTCTGATATTTGATGAGATAGACAGCGGTATAAGCGGAAAGACGGCATGGATGGTGTCTGAGAAAATGGGAGCGCTTGCGGGTGGACGCCAGCTCATATGCATTACCCACCTTCCGCAGATAGCTGCGATGGCTGATAAACACTTCTGCATAGAAAAGGAAGAAGTGGACGGAAAGACCGAAACGGGTATAAGAGCGCTCGACAAGCAGCAGGAAGAGGCTGAACTGGCCAGGATGCTGGGCGGAGGAGAACTCACGGAGGCTGTTTTGGGGAATGCAAGGGAGCTTAAGCTGCGCGCGGCGGAAAGCAAGCGGAACAATAAAGACTTTGCAAAGAACAGCTGATTAGTGTATAATTAGGAGTGGAGCAAAAATACGGCGGGGGTTATGAGGGTTGCCGTCAATATAATGGAGGGAAGGTAATGAAGAACATTCTTTTTATTGCATCCGAGGGGGTACCTTTTATCAAGACCGGCGGCCTTGCCGATGTGGTTGGGTCATTGCCTAAATGCGTCGACAAGAAGTATTTTGATGTGCGCGTAATGCTGCCGAAGTACACCTGCATTTCTCAGGAAATGAAGGACAAGATGAAATACAAGACCCACTTTTACATGGACTTCCATTGGAAGAATGAATATGTGGGCATACTTGAGGCCGAAGTTGACGGCGTAAAGTATTATTTTATAGACAATGAGATGATGTTTGGCGGGTTCAGACCGTACAGCGGCAATTTTTATGATGATATCGTAAAATTTGCATTTTTCTCAAAAGCGGCGTTATCGGCCATACCCCTGCTGGGATTTGAGCCGGATCTGCTGCATTGCCACGACTGGCAGACCGGACTGGTGCCCGTGTATCTGAAAGAGCGTTTCAGGGATAACCCGCTCTTTACCAGAATGAAGACGGTCATGACGATCCATAACCTGAAGTTCCAGGGCAGATGGGATGTCAAAGAGGTCAGGGATATCACAGGCATACCTGCTGAATTCTTTACCCCGGATAAGCTGGAGAGCTACAGGGATGCAAACCTCTTAAAGGGCGGTCTGGTATATGCCGACGCCATAACCACGGTTTCAGATACCTATGCTGAAGAGATAAAGACGCCTTTCTACGGGGAGGGGCTTGACGGTCTGTTAAAGGCCAGGAGCGGAGATCTCAGAGGCATTGTCAATGGTATAGATTACGATGAATATGATCCTTCAAAGGATAACTATATCAGTTATAAGTACAATGCAAAGAACTTCCGCAAGGAAAAGATAAAGAACAAGAAAGTATTACAGAAACAGCTGGGGCTTGAGGAAGATGAGAAGGTCATGATGATAGGTATCGTGTCCAGGCTTACCGACCAGAAGGGCTTTGACCTGATAGCCTACATAATGGATGAACTTTGTCAGGATGCTGTTCAGATAGTGGTACTGGGTACCGGTGAGGAACGATACGAGAATATGTTCCGTCACTTCGAATGGAAATACGGCGGGAAAGTATCGGCTAATATTTGCTATTCCGAGGAACTTTCACACAGGGTTTATGCTGCGTGCGATGCTTTCCTTATGCCCTCGATGTTTGAGCCCTGCGGTCTTTCACAGCTTATGGCGCTGCGTTACGGCACTGTGCCCATCGTACGTGAGACCGGAGGATTAAAGGATACCGTGCAGCCTTATAACGAGTATGACTCGAGCGGCACCGGTTTTTCATTTATGAATTATAACGCTCATGAGATGCTTGCGACTATCCGTTATGCGGAGAAGATATACTACGACAAGCGCCGTGAGTGGAATAAAATGATAGACAGAGATATGGCAGTCGATTTCTCCTGGCATGTATCCGCAGGAAAATATCAGGAGATGTATGACTGGCTGATTGGAGAAAAAGTCTGATGAATGCAAAGCTTTTCAGGATCCTTTGGGCAGTTTTACTGCTGCCGCTGATGGTATGTGTTTTAAGTTTCAGTGCATATGCGGGGGGAGACGAAGAAGGGTTCGATGTAAAGAGTACTTCCGGTATCAGCGCTGACGGGGATGTAGAATATGTTTACCTTCAGGTTACCAACAACGGAAAGGATTTTGGAGGGTATGTAAGGCTTATAATGAGCGATGGCAGTTATTATGACTCCATTGTTTATGAAACATATGCTTCTGTGGCTTCCGGTTCCACGGAGAACATAACTATCGGGATCCCCGTGCCGGATGGCGTTAATCTTGAGGATTATGAAGCAACTGTAAAGATTGTCGATACCAAAGGCAATGAGCTTTATTCGGCCAGACAGAAGAAGCTCTTTACCGTTAATGCATCACAGCAGTTCGGCATTCTGAGCAACAGCGGCTCAGGGCTGGACTATCTGGAGAAAGCATTTTCTGATCCTTACAATATGGGATATTATGGCGGCAGCAATGCAGAAGACAAGTGGACAAGTCTTTATATGATGCCGGCAGAACTCACTGACGGGTATACGCTTAAGCAGATGAGTTACCTTTTTATCGATGATTATGATCTTTCATCTTTAAAGAGTGATCAGATAGAGGCGATAGAAGAGTGGACCCGTCTGGGAGGCGTGCTGGTGATAGGCACAGGCAGTAATCTGGACCATTGCTTCTCTGCCTTTGATAAGGACTTCATCAATCTTGAACTGGGAAATAAGTATACTTATTCCAGTTTCAGCTATTATTCCAATACAGGTTATATCACGGTTGCCGATCTGGTTCTCAAGAAGGGATATAATCAGATCTGTTACGGAGAGCTGCACAGCCAGATCGTAGGCAGAGGCGCCATAGTAGTGGCTAATTTTTCGCTCTCCGATCCTGACCTGGACAAGAGCTTTTTCGGCGTGGATCTTTATACAAATCTTACGAGCATAAAAGCGTCTTCCGGAAGCAGTGCCGGAAGCAATTATCATCTTACTTCCCATGATATGGAGGTCGATTACGGCGTAATGCAGGGACGCAGCACGTTCAGTCCCACGCTGCTTCGCGTCATGGTGATCTTTTATGTTATTCTTGTCGGTCCCGGCGTTTATCTTATCCTTAAGAAGTTTAAGAAGAGGGAATTGATCTGGTTTGCCGTTCCGGCGATCTCTTTTGTCTTTGTGCTATTAGTATTTTTGATCAGCCGCGGTTTTGATATGAGAAGCAGACAGTTTACGACAGTGCGCATAGTCAACGCCGACGGCAAAGAAGAAGAGACAGATTATATCATGGGTTATTCCGCAAACAGGAATGACTGGAGCATAACCCTGAATGATAATGCCGGAGCTGCCGGCCCGGTCAACTATGTAAATATGTATTCACATAATTCAAAAGAAGATCAGTATCAGTATAAAACATCCAATAATACGGCCGGGATGCAGCTTTTCTATTCACCCAATTCAGGTTTTGATAATGCGTATTTTAAGGTGAAAGCCGATAACAGCTTAACGGGCGGCGGAATGAAGCACAGCCTGGAACTTGACAATTCCAAGATAGTGGGAGAACTGGAGAACGGAACGGATTATGATTTCGATCATGTTATCCTGGTATGCTATGGATATTATGACATGATAGATAATGTTAAAAGTGGTGATAAAATAACCATAAATTCCAAGTCACGTCAACGTTATTCTAATGAAAGCACTCTTGAAGATCTGGCAAAGAAGTACTACAACTATGGCGAATATGATGAAGCAAGACTTTATATGGCGATGTTTTTTGCGGCTCATGAGCTGAATGATCATGGCAGTTTCGTTATAGGCGTATGCAAAGGCAGTGAAAAATTGATCAAAGGGAACGTGGCGGAAGATAAATATCTTTGCGTTTACGGGGTGGATTGAGATGCTTTATCTTGAGAGGCTTGTAAAAAATTATGGTTCTTTCAGGGCGGTGGATGGTTTATCTTTACATGTGCCCAAGGGAGATCTTTTCGGATTTATCGGACCCAACGGAGCCGGCAAGACCACCAGCATAAGGATGCTTTGCGGTCTGCTTAAACCGGATTTCGGAAATATATATATAGCGGGATATGAGCTGCGCAGACAGTCAGAGGCTGTCAGGCGCTGTATCGGATATGTCCCGGATTTCTTTGGGGTATATGATAACCTGAAGGTTCGTGAATATATGGAGTTTTACGGTTCCATATACGGCATAGATGATGTTGATATCAAAAAGATGACCGGCGATCTTCTGGAACTGGTCAATCTTTCGGGCAACGAGGATGCCTATGTAGACGGGCTTTCACGAGGCATGAAACAGAGATTGTGCGTGGCCAGGGCTCTTTTGCATAATCCGGAGCTTCTGGTGCTTGACGAGCCTTCGTCAGGTCTTGATCCCAAGGCAAGGGTTGAAATGAAAGAATTGCTCATGAACCTTAATTCCATGGGAAAGACTATTATCATAAGCTCGCATATACTGTCGGATATAGCAGAAATGTGTACCAGCATGGGTATAATGAACCGGGGCAGGCTGGTAGCAGCCGGCAAAATGGATGATATCCTGGGCATGGGACGCAATGATCATCATGTGATCATATCGGTGAGCAGCGACTCCCAGCAGGCAGCCACTGCACTTAAAGAAATACCCGGGATCAGTCTGGTATCGCTTCGTGAGAATGAGATGGTCATCAATTTTGACGGAAATGACCAGGAGCTTAACAGGATAATCGGATCGCTTATGACTGCAGGCGTTATGGTTAGCGGATTCAGACGCGAAGAGAGTAATCTGGAGACTCTGTTTATTCAGCTTACTTCCGGGAATGTGCCGCCCGGAGCACCGGGAACGGCCGGGACAGCATCGATGACCAACACACAGGCAAATCCGTTTATAACACCCAATCCGGGTATGCCTTTTACACAGAATAATCAGGGATTTAACGGAATGCAGCAGCCCGGGATGAATATGGGAATGAATATGCAGCAGCCCGGGATGAACATGGGAATGAATATGCAGCAGCCCGGGATGAACATGGGAATGAATGTGCAGCAGCCCGGAATGAATACGGGAATGAGCATGCAGCAGCCCGATATGAATACAGGAATGAATATGCAGCAGCCCGATATGAATACAGGAATGAATATGCAGCAGCCGGTAATGGATGCAGAGCAGAGCAATGAGGATACCGGCACTGTAAATACGGATACGGAAGCTCCTGCCGCAGATGACGGAGGAGTTGTGGGGGGCGAAAATGGTGAAGTTTAAGCTGCCTGATAAGATCAGGTTAAATCCCATAGTAAAAAAGGACCTGAGAGTTATATCCAGAAGCATGAAGATCGCTTGGGGAATATTTGCATACGAAGTGGTGCTGGCTATCATCTTCTTTTTTGCGATATATATCATATTCGATGCGTTTTCGACTTATGGTTATACTCAGAACTATCAGGAATTTATGGCGATGTTTCCTATACTGGCGGCTGTTCAGTTTGGTATCATAGCGCTGGTTATGCCCGTTATCACGGCTACGGCTATATCCGGTGAAAAGGAAAAACAGACTTTTGATCTGCTGCTGACCACGGTAATGACGCCTAAGGCTATAGTGCGCGGTAAGGTCTGGTCGGCTGTGATCCGCATGATGGTATTTATCGTAGGCAGCATTCCTCTGATGGCGATCTCATTTACCCTTGGAGGATTAAGCTGGTTAAATCTGCTTATCACAATGGTCGGCTTTTTGATATTTGCGATACTTACCGGTTCGATAGGTATCTTTGCTTCGACGATAACAAAGAAATCCATCAGCGCCATAATACTTACTTATGTGTTTTATTTTGTTGTAGGCACGATGAGTGTATTGCCTACACTGATAGTAGTACTGGCTTCATTTACCTCGGCGGGGAGCATAGTATCCGTGCTGATGCTTATAAACCCTGTAGCTGCCATAGTGGAGATGTTCGTGCTTATGCTGGGCGGAGATGATATATTCTCCGGAAATCCTATTGGTTTCTGGAGTGGATGGGGCTGGGTATGCTTGTCAGGTGTGGCGATGCTTCTTATGTCCTGGGGATTGCAGAGACTGGCTGCGTGGAGGATCGATCCTCTTCACGGATATATAATCCGCAGCAAAAAGCCCAAGAAAGCTAAAGGAGTGGCCCTTGGTTAAGAAAGGAGGCTCTTTGGATGAAAAAAGATAAAAAAGAGGAAAAACGAAAAGATTACATAAGTACATTTATCAGACGTGTTCAGGGACGTATCAATACCCAGATAATGCTGCGCAGGGGACTGGACGGATTATGCATCGGTCTGATATCAGCCTGCATACTGGAAGCGGTGGCGATCTTTAAGCCTTTTTATTATGTGCATTATTATGCCATAGGTCTGGTGGTAGTAGGACTGGTCGCAGGACTGCTTATAGGCGGGTTCAGCGCAAAGGATATGAAGCATGCGGCAAGGCGCATAGACAGCTTTGGACTGGATGAGAGAGTGATCACAGCATACGAGAATATGGAGAAGGAAGGGGAACAGCCTTCCGTGATCGCGAAGATCCAGAAAGATGACGCCGAACAGCGTCTGCGCGACATAGCGGAGAAGATAATCATACCTATCAGGCTGGGGTGGTATCGTCTGGTATTTCCACTTCTTCTGCTGGCTTTGATGGTCGCATTATTTATGATGCCCAGCAAGGCAAAAGAAGTGGCTGAAGAGCAGCATGAAGTGGAGCAGGAGAGCGCAGAGCTCAAGGATGAGATAGAAGAAGCTATCGATGAAATACAGAGTATAGATCAGGAAAGCCTGACCGAAAACGAAAAACAGCAGCTGAATAATATGATGGAGAGCCTTCAGTCTTCGATGGCAGAGATGGATCAGGCTCACAGTCTGGAAGATCTTCAGAATGCTTCCAACAGACTTGATTATAAGTACGAGGATATATCCGCTGCGCTTGCGCAGATGGCTAGCAATGTTCAGGCAAGGGAAAATGCATCCCAGCCCAGCCAGCAGGATCCCAAGGATCCCGATGACCCCGAGCAGGATCCCGAGAGCAATTCTCAGAATCAGGCCGGACAGAACGGCAGCAATTCCCAGAATCAGGCCGGACAGAATCAGAACGGCAACGGCAATTCAACATCACAGCAGCTG
>CADAHD010000075.1 GCA_902787595.1 uncultured Lachnospiraceae bacterium | reverse complement strand
GCAGCCGAGCACAGAGAGGAAGTTAAGGGCAGCATAAGGGAATATGCGCTTAACGCCATGATCGCGCTGGACAGCTTTAAAGACCTGCCCGGATCGGCGGACTTTGAGTTTTATACCGCCGCAACAGACGGCAAGAAATACAGCCCTCTTATAAGGGAAGCAATCATGGAGCATTCAAAGCGCATGTGGTCCGCCACCGATCCCGAAGACAGACTTAAGGTGATCGAGCATTTCTACAGGGATTACGGCGTGGGATGTCTGGGACTCCACCGTGCTTTCCGCGTGGGAGAAGGCGGAGAGATAGTGCCCATACTTAATGTGGCTTCATGCTCTCTGGATAATCTGGTGGGCTATGAGCGCCAGAAGCAGATGCTGTGCGAGAATACGGAAGCTTTCCTTGCAGGAAGAAGAGCCAACAATGTGCTGCTCTACGGAGAGGCCGGCACGGGCAAGAGCTCCAGCATAAGAGGCATACTGCATAAGTATTATGACAAAGGCCTGCGCATGATAGAGGTCTATAAGCATCAGTACAAAGAGATCCCCCAGCTGATCCGCAATATCAAGGATCGTAATTACCGCTTCATTATCTATCTTGACGATCTTTCATTCGAGGAATTTGAGCTGGAGTATAAATATCTGAAAGCGATCATAGAAGGCGGATTGGAGGAGAGACCGGAGAACGTGCTGATCTATTCGACATCCAACCGCAGGCATCTGGTGCGCGAAAGCTTTAATGACAGGCCGGAGAGCCCCCTGGATAAGCATAAGAACGAGACGGTGCAGGAGAAGCTTTCACTCTTTGCGCGCTTTGGCGTTTCGATCTATTACGGGGCGCCCGAGCAGAAAGAGTTTTACAATATCGTTGAGACCCTTGCGGCGCGCTATGAGCTGCCTTACGCTTCAGATGAGTTAAGGCTCATGGCTAACAGATGGGAGCTCAATCATAATGGTTTATCCGGAAGGACAGCCGTTCAGTTCATAGATTATCTTCGTGGCAGGGCAGAGGGGGATATGAATGGCAGAAAAGAAGAATAATACCAGACTCTTTGCTGCCCTTGATGTGGGCAGTTTTGAGCTTTGTCTTAAGATATTTGAGATCAGTTCGGGCGGCATCAGGCAGCTGGACCATCTGCGCCACAGGCTGGCGCTGGGCACGGATTCCTATGCCACCAGAAAGATCAGTCACGCAAAAATGGAAGAGCTTTTCCGCATCCTGCAGGAATTCAAGGATGTTATGCGTGAATATCATGTAAAGGATTATCGGGCTTATGGCACGTCTGCCTTTCGCGAGATCGATAATACCGAGATACTGCTGGACAGGATCAAAAACCGCAGCGGCATCGATCTGGAAATATTAAGCAATTCGGAACAGAGATTTCTCGATTACAAAGCAATAGCGGCCAACGGCGATCAGTTTGACGCGATAATAGTAAAGCCGACGGCCATCGTGGATATAGGCGGCGGAAGCATTCAGCTTTCGCTGTTTGACAAAGGCGCGCTGGTCATTACGCAGAGCTTAAAGCTGGGAGTGCTGCGCCTGCACGAGAGGCTTCAGTCCATGAAGCCGCGATCAACGCAGATAGAAGCTCTGATGGACGAGATGATAGACGGACAGCTTTCCGTCTTTAAGAAGATGTATCTTAAGGACAGGGAGATAAAGAACCTGATCATCATGGATGATTACCTTTCGGACAGATTTGAGAGCGCCGTTCCCGGAGTGGGTGCTGACCGAGTGGCACGGATCGGGGAATTTATGGAGTTTGCCGAAGCCATAATGGGTGAAGGCAGCGAGGAATTATCGGACAGGCTGGAGATATCGGAAGAGAGCGTCCCGCTGCTTAAGATATCCACAGGCATAATGAAGCGCGTGGCAAAAAGCTTTGGCGCGGATACGCTCTGGGTGCCGGGAGCCACGCTCTGCGACGGAATCGCTTATGAGTATGCGGAACAGCACAGACTCAAGGCTGCCAGCCGCGATTTTGAAGCCGACATACTGGCATGCGCGGCTACAATAAGCCGCCGTTATATGGGCAGCAGAAAGAGAGCGGATGCGCTGGAGAATATAGCCCTGGCTGTTTTTGACGGCATGAAGAAGGTCCATGGCATGGGCGAGAGACAGCGACTTATTTTAAGACTCTCCGCAACGCTTCATGACTGCGGCAAGTTTATCAATATGACCAATGTTGGCGGCTGTTCGCATGCGATCATAATGAATACCGAGATAATAGGGCTTTCGCATCAGGAAAGGGAGATCTTAGCCTGCGTGGTGAAGTTTAATCACGAGGAGTTTGAGTATTTTGAAGAACTTTCCACCCACAGTGATGTTACAGAAGAAGCCTATCTTAATATAGCCAAATTAACGGCTATCCTGCGCATAGCCAATGCGCTGGACAAGAGCCATAAGCAGAAGATCAAAAATGTGCGCGTATCGTTAAAGGAAGACATGCTCTTTATAGATGTTGATGCGGGCGCGGATCTTTTATTTGAACAGGAGCGCCTTAAGAGCCGTGCTTCTTTCTTTGAAGAAGTGTATGGTTTAAGGCCCATGATAAGGCGCTGTTTATAAGCGGCGAAGGTATTTCCGGAGGGACACATGGATTATTACAACAGTAAATATTACACCAATCGGGAGCTTTCATGGGTGCGCTTCAATGAGCGCGTTTTATCGGAAGCAAAGGATAAAGAGATAGAGCTTTTTGAGAGGCTCAAGTTTTTGAGCATAACGGCGTCCAATTTAGATGAGTTTTTTATGGTGCGCGTGGCTTCGCTGAAAGACATGGTGCACGCGGACTATACCAAGAAAGACATAGCGGGTTTAAAGCCTGAAGAACAGCTTAAGCTGCTTTATCCCGTGCTTCACGACTTTGTAAAGGATCAATATGCCACCTATCATAAACTGGCTGCGGAATGCAGCAAACAGGGGCTTACGATGGTGGAACGTCAGGAGGATATGAGCGCCGAAGAAGCCGCTTTTGCGGATAAGTACTTTATGGAGGATGTATATCCCGTGCTCACGCCCATGGCGGTGGATTCTTCCAGACCTTTCCCGCTCATCAAGAACAAATCGCTTAACATATGCGCGCTGCTGGCCAAGAAGGGCAAGGATCCCGCAAAGGAAAAGAATCAGGAGTTTGCCACGGTGCAGGTGCCAAGCGTTCTGCCGCGTCTGATACAGCTGCCGTCAAAAGAAGGACAGAAACGCGTTATACGCTTAGAGGAAGTGATCGAAAGGAATATCGACAAGCTCTTCCTTAACTATGATCTGATAAGCGCATCGCCGTTCCAGATAATGAGAAACGCCGATCTCCCGATAGAAGAGGAAGAAGCGGAGGATCTGCTGAAGGAGATCGAAAAGCAGATCAAACGCCGCCAGTGGGGTGAAGTCATACGTCTGGAAACTGAGAAAGGCATAGACAAGCGCCTTTTGAAAAAACTGAAAAATGAGCTGGCTATTAACGAAGATGATATCTATGAGATAAACGGGCCGCTGGATCTGACCTTCCTTATGAAGATCTACGGACTGGACGGTTTTGAAAAATATAAGCACAGATCGCCCGAACCCTGCGCGGTTCCCAGGCTGCCTGCGGGCTGCGATGTGTTTGAGGCTATACGTCAGGGAGATATATTCCTGCATCATCCATATCAGTCGTTTACGCCCGTGGTGGAATTCATCAGGCAGGCAGCGGCCGATCCGGATGTGCTGGCCATAAAGCAGACGCTGTACCGTGTAAGCGGTAATTCACCCATAGTACGCGCGCTGGCCGAGGCTGCGGAGAACGGCAAGCAGGTTTCGGTACTGGTAGAGCTTAAGGCGCGCTTTGATGAGGAAAATAATATAGGATGGGCCAGGATGCTGGAAAAATCCGGCTGTCATGTTATCTACGGCCTGGTGGGCTTAAAGACCCATTGCAAGATAGCGCTGGTGGTGCGCCGTGAAGAGGACGGCATCAGGCGTTATGTGCATCTGGGAACGGGCAATTACAATGATGCTACGGCCAGGCTGTATACGGATATGGGACTGCTTACCTGCGCGGAATCAATAGGAGAGGATGCTACTGCTGTATTCAACATGCTCTCGGGTTATTCCGAGCCTGTGCATTGGAACCGTCTTTCACTGGCACCGCTGTGGCTTAAAAAGCGTCTGCTGCGTCTGATAAAGCGTGAGACTGCGGCTGCGCGCGCAGGGCGGCAGAGCGGCATTAAGGCAAAGATGAATTCGCTCTGCGATCCGGATGTGATAGCCGCGCTGTATGAGGCTTCGGCAGCGGGCGTGCATATCGATCTGCTGGTCCGCGGCATATGCTGTTTAAAGACCGGCATAGCCGGAGTGAGCGATAATATAAAGGTTTATTCGATAGTGGGCAATTATCTGGAACACAGCCGTATCTTTATCTTTGAAAACGACTGTGATCCGGAAGTATATCTGGCCAGCGCCGACTGGATGCCGCGTAATCTGGAGCGCAGGGTCGAGATAATGTTCCCCATCGAGGATAAGCAGATCAGGGAGAATATCATACATATCCTGGATGAGCAGTTTAAGGATAATGCAAAGAAGCATGTGCTGATGCCCGACGGAAGTTATAAAAAGAAAAGAGTTAACAGGGACGTGCGCTTCTCCTGCCAGACAGCTTTTGAAGAAGAGGCTGCCGGACTTTTGCAGAAGCCCGCTGCGATCAAAGACAGCAGACGCTTTATACCTATGGAGAGGATAGAGTGAGGAAATGAGTTCATCAACAAGATATATCCTGGCTTCCGGCTCGCCGCGCAGAAAAGAGATACTGAGCCGGCTGGGATTCAAATATGAAATAAAGGTATCGGATTGTTCGGAAGAGCATGATGATATGCCGCCGGCGAGTATAGTGGAAGAGTTATCCCGCAGGAAGGCTCAGGCAGTGGCTGATCAGCCGGATACAGACGGCGAATGCATCATCATAGCGGCAGATACGCTTGTGGCGCTTGACGGCAAAGTACTCGGAAAGCCGGCAGACAGAGCAGATTCGGAGCGCATGATAAGAGCTCTTTCAGGCAGGGCGCATCAGGTATATACCGGGGTGACGCTGATACAGCTGCCTTCGGGAAAGCGCAGCACTTTCAGCGACAGGACGGACGTGCACGTCAGAGAGCTTACGGATGCGGAGATCCGTGAATACGTAGATTCCGGTGAAGGAGATGATAAGGCCGGAGCATATGCTATTCAGGGGGAATTCGGCAGGTTTATAACAGCTTTTGAAGGAAGCAGGGATAATGTTATAGGTTTTCCGTCAGAGATGTTTATGTCGGAGCTTAATAAATTTAAGGAGGTTACAGAGCATGAGCAGTGAGTATGATGAGGCTGTATTGGATGCCTTTTTGGAACAGCAGGAGAAGCTTTTTCCGGAGGCAGTGGCAGAAAGCCGCGAAGAGGCAGAGGAATTCCTGACGGATTCAATGGCAGTGGTAGTGGATTCGATCGAAGAAGCCATTGATTACCTGGAGGAGCTGGGCATGGATGTTGCCGAAATGGAGGCTGAGGATATCGCAGAAGCAGAAGAAGTATTTGCGGTAGGTGACGGCAGATATCTGATAGTGGATGTGTGAGTGCCCACGCTCTGTCATCCTGAGCGCCCACATTCTGTCATCCTGAGCGCAGCGAAGGATCTTTCCGCCTTTCAAAGCATAATACCAAAAAGGGAGCCTTCAGGCTCCCTTTTAAATATCTGCTTGTTAATATTTCTTATAAATTGTTCAGCAGGTAGGTGTAGTTGCTGAGTGAAATTCCGCCTTCGCTGAATGAGAGCGGATCGATGAACCACTTGCCGTTAGCCTTGACGATATTGGCTTCCATGGTCGTGGAGTCGTCATCATCTTTGCCCTTGATGGTGACTTTTACCTTGACTTCGTAACCTTCTGTGATCTCGAATTTGTCAAGTTTCTTTAAGAGATTTTCGCCCATCTTTGCAGCTTTGGCTGTGTTGATCTCTGAATCGTATTCATCATCAAGCGCATCTGATATATCTTCCCAGGTATCCTCGTCATCAAGATCTGCCTTTTCAAGCATTTTGATAAGGCTGTCATAATTGTCCTGAAGTTTTTTGATATCCTTGTCGCTCAGCTTTTTGTTCTTCTTCCATTCGACGGATACTTTCCAGTTCTTGCCGAATTCATCTTCGATACCGTCATATGCTTCTTCGAAAGCTTCCTTGATCGTATCGTCAAGTTCTTTCTTTGCATCGCCGCCCTTGATCAGACCAAGAGCTTCTTTATAGGTTTCGGGTACAAAAGAAGGAGAAATACAGGTAAGATAAGCGTTTACATCTGTGCTCTTGCTGTTTACAAGGCTGACAAGCTTGTTGACCGGCTGCTTGTATCCGCCGCCAAGTACCAGACAAAGCACTACTGCAATTACGATAACAAAGCACGCTGCTACACCGATAAGTATAAACGGGAAAGGACTCTTCTTTTTGGGCTCTTCCACGGGAGGAGCGGAGAAGAGAGGATTCATGCCGGGCTGGGGCTGCTGGCCCATGTTGTTTTGATCCATGCCGCCCTGATTCATGCCATTCATGCTGTTCATGGGATTCATGTTATTCTGAGGCATTCCCTGACCCTGCTGCTGATCATTGGTATTGCTGTTAAAAACAGGCATAGGGAAAGGTGAGCCTGACTGCTGGTTGCCGGCATTATCTGCATTACCGTTCTTAACCGGTTCAACATCCGCTAATGAATTGCCGCAGTTGTTGCAGAACTTGGTATCGTCCGGCATTTGTGCATTGCATTTAGGACAGATCTTCATAGTATTGTTTCCTTTCTTTGTTTGGGGTTGTTAACATAACTTGGCATAAAGTATAAACTCTTTTATGAAATATGTCAAATCAGCATATGTCGGACAGATGGCTTCTTATGATAGGCGCGAGGCCGTCATGGTCATTGTCGGCAGCTGTTACTATATCGGCGGAAGCAAATACCTGCGGATTGCCGTTGCACATGGCTACTCCGCAGCCGGCGGCTTTTATCATGGAAATGTCGTTTTCTTCGTCGCCGGCCGCTATAGTATCAGCGGCATCTATCTGAAGATGATCGGCCAGTTCCTTAACTGCCGCACCTTTACCGGCAGTCGAATTAAACACTTCGAGATACCATGGATTCGAGCGTATGGTAGTCAGGCTGTCCCTTTTAATAAGAGAGATCATCTTATCAAGTCTGCCGTTTTCCTGCAGGTCTATACACAGCATTTTGCAGGGCGGTTCGGGTATGCCTTCGGGAAAGTCAGGCAGCAGCTTTATGGGAAGTTTTACGACCCGTGTATAATATCGAAGTTCATCATTCATCCGGGGAGCAAGTATGCCGTTTTTGTCATAGCTGTGGCAGTGAAGTCCTATGTCAGCGGCCACGCGGCCCACTTCCATAACATCTTTCATAGGGATGCTCTTTCTTATGATATCGCGTCCTTCACGGCAGGAATATATCTGTGAGCCGTTAAATGCCACAGCGAAAGGTTTAAAATCCTCAAGCTTTTGTTCCTTTATAACCTGCAATATGCTTACAAGCGGTCTCCCGGAGGAGATAGCAATGAGATTCCCGGCATCATGCCACTCGCAAAGAGCGGCATAGGTGTCGGGAGTGATCTGTTTTTCGGTATTCAATAAAGTGCCGTCGAGGTCAAAGAAGAAAATCTTAGTTTTCATCATCCTCAACCTGTGCCTGATATACGGTGCGCTTTCTTGCCATCTCGTCTGCCTCAAGGTATTCGTCATAGGTGGTGACTTTGTCGATGATGGTGCCGTCAGGCAGGAACTCGATTATGCGGTTTGCCGTAGTCTGTACCAGCTGATGGTCACGGCAGGCGAAGAGTATCACGCCGGGGAACTTGAGCATGCCGGTATTCAGCGCGGTTATGCTCTCCATATCCAGATGGTTGGTGGGCTCATCAAAGATAAGGCAGTTGGCGCCGCTTATCATCATTTTTGAGAGCATGCAGCGGACTTTCTCACCTCCTGAGAGCACCTTTACTTTTTTGACGCCGTCTTCGCCGGGGAAGAGCATACGTCCCAGATAACCGCGGACATAGGTTACATCCTTGACGGGTGAGTAGCCCATGAGCCAGTCGGTTATGGTATAGTCGTTATCAAATTCCTTTGAATTGTCCTTGGGGAAATATGCCTGTGAAGTGGTAACGCCCCATTTGTAACTGCCGGAATCAGGCTCGCGCTCGCCCATCAGTATCTGGAAGAGAGCGGTCTTTGCCTGCTCGTTTCCGCCGACAAATGCTATCTTATCCTCATGCCCCATGGTGAAGCTTACGTGATTTAAAAGCATATTGCCGTCATCGCCCTTAAGGCAGATGTCTTCAACAAAGAGCACTTCGTTGCCGATCTCACGGTCGGGACGGAAGTCGATATAGGGATACTTACGGCTGGAGGGCTTGATCTCGTCAAGCTGGATCTTTTCCAGCGCGCGCTTACGCGAAGTAGCCTGTTTTGATTTGGAAGCGTTTGCGGAGAAGCGGGAGATGAACTCCTGCAGTTCCTTGATCTTTTCTTCCTTTTTCTTGTTGGCTTCCTTCATCTGCTTGATCAGCAGCTGGCTGGACTCGTACCAGAAGTCGTAGTTGCCGGCATAAAGCTGTATCTTGCCGTAATCTATATCCGCTGTGGAAGTGCAAACCTTATTCAGGAAGTAACGGTCATGGCTGACTACGATCACGGTGTTTTCAAAATTGATCAGGAATTCTTCCAGCCAGGCGATGGCATCCAGATCCAGGTGGTTGGTAGGCTCGTCCAGAAGCAGTATATCGGGATTGCCGAAGAGCGCTTTGGCAAGCAGTACCTTGACTTTTTCGCTGCCGTTAAGATCCTTCATCATGGAATAATGCAGGGAAGTGTCGATGCCCAGACCGTTTAAGAGGGTAGCGGCATCGGATTCGGCTTCATAACCGTTCATCTCGGCAAATTCGGATTCGAGCTCGGCGGCCTTAATGCCGTCTTCATCGGAAAAGTCTTCCTTCATATAGATGGCATCCTTTTCCTTCATAAT
>CADAHD010000074.1 GCA_902787595.1 uncultured Lachnospiraceae bacterium | reverse complement strand
GCAGCGGAAGCCTGCGGTTGTAAAAACAGGCCGCTCTGTATGCAGGCGGGGCACGGGGACCTGTTCCGTTTGGGGCCCGATGCCTCCGCCCGCATACAGAGCATGTTTATCGAAACATTGCAGAGATCCGCTGCTGCAATTATGTATTGGGGATTAAACAGAGCTTTTCCCGATGCCTTACGGCATCTTGCTCCCCCCCGTCGTGCCATCCGTCAAAATCTGCGATGCAGATTTCGCCGGATGTTCGGCTGGCGCCGAATACAAGTCCAAACAAATAACACCGCGGTGATGCAAGCATCCCGCGGTGTTTTTGTTTAGACTTGTGCACGACTTGTAGCTATATCAGATGGCTTCGTGGAAGGTTCTGCTGATAACGTCTGCCTGCTGCTCGGGGGTGAGCTTGATGAAGTTAACAGCATATCCGGATACTCTGATGGTCAGCTGGGGATAATTCTCGGGATGAGCCTGTGCATCCAGAAGCGTGTCCCTGTTAAGTACGTTTACATTAAGATGATGGCCGCCCTTAGTTGCATATCCATCCAGAAGTGATACCAGATTGTTTACCTGTGCGCTTGATTCTCCCATTTTTTTCTCCTCCTTATATCTGATGTTATGTTATGGCCCGCCGGCCTTTTCCTCTTTACGAGCAAATAATAACATCTTCCCAAAGAATTGTACGTAACAATTGTTACGTGTACAGATAATTCCCATATAAAATTAATCTTGAAAAAAACAGAAATAGATCAGTAGAAACTCTCTATCGCATCCCTGTCAAGAATGCGTATCTCTTCCTTATCCACTTCGATAAGGCCTTCCTTCTGCATATTCATAAGTTCACGCGAAAGCGACGGTCTTGCCACGCCCAGGAAATCCGCAAAATTCTCACGGTTCATGGACAGTCTCACGCGTCCTTTGGCATCGGCATTCTCAAGAAAATATATCGCCAGCTTTTCCTTAAGAGAAGTGGAACTTAAAAGATGCAGCTTCTTGGTCATCGAAAAATTCCTGCCGGCCAGTATCTCCAGCAGATTCCTGGTTATCATCTGATGATGCCCGCAGGCATTTTCACAAAAACCGTAGAAAAATTTCCACGGTATCTGCAGCACACTGCATCCGTTCATTGCCACAGCATCATACCAGTAATGCGACTGTCCCGCAAAGAGAAATGCCTCGCCAAAAACATCTCCCGCTACTACCGTATATAAGAGATTGCGCTTGCCCGAAGCAAAGTCCTTGACCAGGCCCACTTCGCCTTCCTGCAACAAAAAAATCATCTGCGGCACTTCTCCCTGGCGGAAGATGTATTCGCCTGCAGACAATTTTCTGCTTACCGCCCTCGAGCATTTAAGCATCTTATCTATCTCAGCCTGTGCTATATCAGAAAAAAGATCCATTCACGCCTCATTCATAGTCCATAAGAGCTACATAGAATTCTTTCATGGTCTCCAGCTGCAGACAGCCCAGACGGCTGGAGCGCGAATTGATGGCCATGCCGCAATCCATATCTATAACATAACAGCCCCTGTATTTCTCGCTGATAAATATCATTCCTCTTCCCAGATCATCCAGGTGGTTAAGCCTCTGGGTAAAGATATGCCCCACGATATAGCGGTCTTTCTTATACTGGAAGGGACACTTTTCTTTCTTGTCATACGGATTGCCCATGCGGTCAAACAGAGATTCCCATACGATGGTCTCTGCTTCTAAAGGATCGGCATCCTTCAAAAACAATTCTTTTCCGAATTTACGGTTGAGGGAATATGAATGTGAAATATGATATTTCACGCCGTTTACATCTATGCGCTTGATCAGACGCAGCCCGTTAAGAAAGCTTTCTATCTCATCCTGTTCTTCCTGACTAAGGCGATAAAAATCCGCAAAGGTATCTTCGCCGCCGTTAGCCGGATGCGTCCACAGCTCATAAGGAGTCAGATGCTCCTCATCCTGCCCCGGATCGATCTTCCCCTCCTTAAGATCCCTCTGGTATTCGATGGCCTTAAGCATCATCATCTCATGATTGCCCAGAAACATTTCCATGTTTTCCTGCTTCATGATGTACTTTATAAGTTTTATTCCTTCTTTTCCGCGGTCTATTACATCACCGTTTATATACATTATGTCCTCAGGCTGGAAATCAATAAGCTTAAGGAGCTTCATAAAGGTATCGTAATGTCCGTGGATATCGCTTACGACGAATGTCCGCATGTCGATCTCCGTTCCCCCTAATTCATTTCCTCGATGTCCGAAGCATTCACGCAAATAACAGGTCTGATGCCCATCTCTTCATTGAGTTTCCACAATGTAAGATGATCATCCACCAGCGCGTGGCCCTCATAATTCTCGGCGCACTTGTATGAATCCTTACCGTCGATATGTCCTCTGGAACGCAGACCAAAACTGGAATGCGACAACACCCTGTCTGCCAAAGCAGCCACATACTGTGAGCAGGGTGATGCCTCAACAACCGTCCTTGCTTTGTTAAGTCCCCTTGAAAGCGTAAAGTCGATATCAAATCCCTGACGTATCTCCTCTATTGAGGGGAGATAAACCTTATCATAAGTGGTCCTGTCAGAGAATGCGGAGATAGGGGTATTGATCTTTGTAACATTAAGAAATCCTCTCTCCTCCTCCTTGAACGCTTTCTTGATAAAGCGGGAATTGAGCCAGGCTCTTATCTCACTCTCTTCCCAATATATACCACTGCGGATCTTTGAGATCTCGCGATCGGTCATATCAAGATACTTTTTCTTATCAAAAGCACGATACTCTATTATATATTCGGACTGCAGGGTTACCCTGCCTGCCCTGTTCTGCACTATACGCCACGAAAGCATGTTGAATTTGAAGTAACGGTAGCCCGATATCTCTCCTTCTTCTTCCTTTACAACGCTGCGGCGGAGCATGAAAATATCATGTGAGTCTGCCCCCTTTGTCTTCATGACAGGCAATCTCAGATATCTTTCACCATTGAGCGTGGCGATATTATCATCATCATATTCCGCATATACAAGATCAGAGGTAAGCTGGGCTCCCGTGATCTCATTCATGGGATACTCACCAAACCAGACTCTTTCGTTACGGTCCTTTAAAATATGCGGTCCTTCATCAGATGTCACTATAGGCACACTCTTTTCATCGGGAGAAATGCCGTAGAGATCCTTATAAAGCTCTTCTATGCTCTGCTGTCTGTCTCTGGGTCTCATGGAGAGTCCCTTCATGATAGCCTTTGAGAGCTTCTTATCTATCTGAATGGTATAATTTGCCAGATCTACCAGCTCATCTTTTTCGTTACGCTCATAAGAAGACTGGGGCACATCCCCTGTCATCATGCAGTACAGCGTAGCGCAGATACCGTAGATATCTGTCCATGGTCCCTGTTCGGAAAGCTTTGAAAGCATCTGCTCAAGCGGCGCAAACCCCCACTTACCAAGGAAAACCTGCTGATTGGCAACGCCCATCTTTCTGGATCCGCCAAAGTCGATAAGCTTGATGCTGCCGTCCTCATCCATCATTATGTTATCGGGGCTGATATCACGATGGAGCAGACCGGACTTGTGAAGCTTGCCCAGTATGCTTATAACAGGTTCCATCAGGCTCAGCGATTCTTCTACCGAAAGCCATCCGCCCTGATCATCTATGTATTTACGCAGGTTACCGCTCTGGAGATATTCCATGATAAGGTAACCGGTATTATTCTCGTAGAAAAGATCCTTGATCGCAACGATACCGGGGAACTTGGAGAACTCTGCCAGTATGCGCGCCTCACGCAGATACGCTTTTGTCTCCTTCTCATATTCCTCAGCGTTGACTTCATCAAGAACCAGTACCGTTTTGCCGTCATCGGCACGGTCTACCATTTCGTCCGGGAAAAACTCTTTTACGGCAACAGGATACTCAAGGAGCATGTCATAACCTATATAGGTTATTCCGTATCCTCCCTTTCCCAGAATGTTTCCTATAAGTATCTTTGTGTTGAGAATAGTCCCCGGTGGTAAAGCTTTTGACCAGGTCTGCTGGCCGGCTTTCTCTCTTCCGCAATAAGGGCAGATCCCCTCTGCGTCACTGACCTTCATACACCGAAGACAGATTTTGCTGATCTCTGATCGTTCCATGTATCCCCCAAAAAGAACAAGTCTGAAAATTCACGTTTATATTATACAGTCTATATTGACAAATTACCAGAATAAAATGTATTTTTTATTGTTTTTTTCGTCACTCTGCCCTTATAGCCGCAAGAGGGCTCAATTTCATGGCTCGCAGAGAAGGGAAGAACCCGGCCAGCATGGCTATCAGCACTGCAAACAATATTGACACGCCCGAAAGCCAAAGCGGGATACGCGATATCCCACCGGCCCCCTCTTCCATGTAAAAGCCCATGGCTTCGGCTCCGCCGCTTCCCAATACTTTATTTATGACCATCGACAGCAGATAGCTGAGCCCCACTCCAAGAGTTCCGCCTATAAAGCCGATATAGCCCGCCTCGATCAGGAAAAGAGCCTGTATATCCTTAATGCGGCAGCCGATCACCTTCATGATGCCTATCTCCTTTGTGCGCTCATAAATACTCATCATCATGGTATTGGTGATACCTATGGCTGCAACAAAAAGGGATACGGCACCTATGCCGCCCAGCACGCCCTGGATGACATTCATGCTCTTCATCTCCTGCTCTATCCATTCCGCATTGGCATAGGTCTGATAGCCCATGTCATTGATGATCTGCTGTACCGCGGATACATTGTCCATATTATCAACCGATACTATCAGCTGGTTGTAAAATATCTCTTTATAAGGCTTTCCGTTCTTCCTGGTAGGCTGTCCGGGAATTGTCCTGCCGCGAAATTCACGGCTTAAGGTATTCTTGAGCACATCTATATTGCAATAGATCGAATATGAATACTGGTTCCACTCATCTATACCGCCTTTTACCACGCCGGAAGCCTTAGCGATATACTTCTTGGGACTGGGCACCAGCTGTCCGTTCTCATCAGGCTGTCCCGCTCTGTAGTAACGGTCAGTATCAAGGATCAAAAATATCTGATCCTTCATCCAGTCTATAGGCGGTATCTCACCGGTCTCCCAGTAGCCTTTATTCGTCTTTTCATTGCTCATATCCTGCAGCACGGTGTTACCCATCAGAAGCTGCAGTTCGCTTTCAGAAGCCGGATATGTTCCATCGCCCAGCGGGATATTCTGCCTCTCCATATAATCCGTAGTAGTGCCGTAAAGCGTCACCCAGCTCATATAACCCTTGCACTTTATGATAGCGCTGCAGTTAAGCTGGGGATCCACCGCCTTAACATGCTCAAGCGTAGAAAGCGTATCTATAAGAGCATCATCAAGATGCCGCTCTTCCTTATCCTTGGAGGAAGAAGCCCCCCCGCTATCCATCGTGTACATGCCGCCTCCGTTGTCAGGAGAGTTTACGGTAATAGCCGTAAGGCTTCCATAATTCTCCATCTCATCGAGCAGCGTCTGCTTCATGCCGATACCAAGGCTTATCATGACCACAATGGAAGTTGTTCCTATAACAACGCCCAATACCGTCAGGATGGTACGCACTTTTCTTTTGAAGAGGGACGAAAGGCTCATCCCCAAAAGATCACCAAGTCTCAATGTTTATTCCTCATCGTCATCGTCCAGTGAATCCAGTTCTTCCTTAAGAGCCTTAGCCTTCTTCTTTTTGGAAAGTATCACTGCAACCACTATGCCTGCAACCACCAACACAACGATACCGCCTATCAGTATCGCCCAGGGAAATTTCTTGGGCTGTTCTTCTATCATTCCATCATCCCAGTCACCTTCAAAGTCGCCATCCATCTGCATTTCAAAGACAAAAAGATTCATCTCCTTCTCGATGGTGGTAACCTTTCCCGCTTCATCCTCGTAGCTTATCACAGCCTTGATGGTGCCGTCATCCTGTGTGGGCATGACGCCGGTCACCATGGAATCAACGTTTCCGGTTGCGCCGGGGTCGATCTTGCCCAGGAAAGCAGAACCGCCGCTTATGCTGTCTCCCACAAACTCGACAGAGGTGTTATAAAGCGTAGTCTTGCCTTTGTTGTAAATGGAAAACATTATGTTGCTGGAACCGCCCACTTCCACCGACGGAGGCATTATCTCTGCATCACCGGTATCAACGCGCGCCTCCTGCTTTACAGGGATAGATACACTGGTTGATGCCTGGTAAGGATTATTTTTCTCATCCTCATAAGAAGCATCCAGCTCAACAATATAAGGTTTCTGCGTCAGGTCACTCCTGGCTGTCATCTCTATGCTCAGATCCGCAGTTCCGCCGGCAGGTATCTGTTTAACAAAGATGGTAGCAGATCCGGATGTAGGCAGGAATGCCTCAACAGCCGATTCCCCTGTGCCTTCCTTCGCTGCCTTAAGATCAAACTGGATATTAGAGACCGAAGTAGAGGTTGCTGTATTCTGAACGGTTATCGTCAGATTAAAAGTATCTCCCGCATAGACCTCAGCGGGATCTGTGGTGAAGCCGGTAACTATGATCCTGGGTGTTGAAGTCTTGCCCCCGTCCTTCTCGCCGGGATTCAAAAATCCCGCTCCGGGAGCGCCGGTTACATCCACATAGGATACCAGATCCGTTTCTTCTACCGCTCCATCCCTGTAATACTTCACATGAAACTTTATGGGATAGGTTCCCGTAAGAACATCATTGGACACCCTGAAATTCCAGCTCACGGGCTGGGCGGACTCTGCTTCCTTGTTAGGATCGGCAATAGGTTCAAGCCTGTATATCTTTCTTACTTCCTGTGCAGTAGTGATATCAAAAGGCCATTTGCTTATATCCGTATCAACCACGGGCGTGATAAGCACATCCTGTACCAGCGCCGTACCCAGATTAGCCACTGAAAAACCGATATTAACGGTCTGTCCGTAGGACACCTTGGGAATAGCCGTGTTATTGGTTATGAAAAGGAACTGCTCCGCGCTCTTTACATTTGTCTGCGCAGCTGTGGTCAGGTTTGCCTCCACCTCATTAACATAAGTTACAAGCTGCCCGACAGTCATATCATTTTCGGCGATGAAAACATTGGCTTCATAAAAAACATGATTCATCCTCTTGCAGCCTTCGGGAGACAGATCATAAAGCTTTTTGAGCGTCTCCATATGCTCAACCAGATAAGCATATGCCGCAGCCCTGTCTTCATCGGTGGCTTTTGCGCCTTCATCCTTGGTAACCAGCGAAGTAACATCAAAACCTGCCATCACCTCTGATGCCGGCCCCAGTAAAAGAGCCCCGCTCAGCAGAGCCATTGCCATCATCCTTAAAATCTTTTTCATTCCATTCTCCTCCATGTCACAAGATCCCTGATCTGTGTTTAGTCTTCTTATATGCTATAAGGATCTGCGTGATCCTATTCTTCCTTCTTAAGCGCCTTAAGCGGATCGTACTCCGGCACGGTTATCTGCGGAGTTTCGGGGACGTCCGCCTTAAGCTTTTCAGGCTCCGTCTCCGCCGGCGCCTGCGCTTCCACGGAGATCTCCGGGACCGCCTCTGCCTCTGCCACCTCTTCCTTCTTCGCGGCTTCGGCATTGTTCAGCATCGCGGTCTGCTTCAGGGCCTGCTCCCTGTTATCCTCTATCCGGAGTATTTTTCCGTCTCTGATATGGATTATCTTATCCCCGAAAGAAGCCAGATGATTATCATGCGTTACCATGACCATGGTCTGGTTCTGTTCATGAGATATTTTCTGTATCAGCTGCAGCACTTCCATCGTAGTGTTGGAATCCAGGTTTCCCGTAGGCTCATCCGCAAATACTATCTCCGGATTAACCACCAGTGCCCTGGCAATACCCACTCTCTGCTGCTGGCCACCGCTCATCTGACCGGGTCTGTGCTTCATATACTTCTTAAGCCCCACAAGCTTTAGCATCTTGATGGCGCGTGCTTCCCTCTCCGCTTTGCTCACTCCCTGAAAAGTCAGGGGCATGGCCACATTTTCTATAGCCGTGAGATTCTGCATCAGATTATATGACTGGAAAATAAAGCCGACATGGGCCTGGCGGAAATTCACCAGCTGCGATTCGTTCTTCTTCTCTATATGCTCTCCGGCAATTATGATCTGGCCTTTGGTGGGTTTTTCCAGCCCTGCCATCATATTGAGCAGCGTTGATTTGCCCGAGCCCGAAGTACCGACTATACAGCAGAATTCTCCCTTTTGTATGGAAAAATCCACTCCGTTGAGCGCGCGCACCTTGTTGGTGCCTATGGTATATATTTTATAAAGATCCTTGACCTGGATCACCGGTCTTTCCATTTCAGCTCCCAAAATCTTTACGTAATTATAGCTTGTGTCCGATGGCAACCAAGAACACATTATACCTTTACACAGGTATAAAAGCAAGTTACAATTCTGTAAGAAAAGATTACGAAATGATTACAAAATTTCAGAATAAAGATGAACATAAAATTTGCAAATACTCTTGACAAGGACGGATTTTCTGGTATAATTGCGAACTGTTGAGAGCAGAACTTCTGCAGACAACATATGCGGGTGTAGTTCAATGGTAGAATGACAGCCTTCCAAGCTGTACACGGGGGTCCGATTCCCCTCACCCGCTCTTATGAGTAAGCTGTTTCACAAAAATGTGTAACAGCTTTTTTGTTTTCCCGGATTTCCCAAAAGTAAAAAGACTGCCGCCCGGATGATCTTCATCTGAAGCGACAGTCTTTTTCTCTTTATCTTTATCTTTATTCTTTCTCAAACTGCCATTCCGGCTTTTTGAAGAAGTCTACTCTGGGCTCAAGGAATTTGGGCTTATGCGTCTTAAGATCGGGAACATATGCACTTAAGGGTTCCAGGATCAGATCCCAGCTCCATATCCTCTCATCAAAGCCGATATAATCGCGGAACATCTCGCAGCCGTCCGGCGCTATCGGGTGGAACAGAACAGCCATTACCTTGCAGGAATACCAGGTATCCACAAGCAGCTGTCTCTTCATCTCCAGATCGTTATTCTTATCTGCTTCACGGCTCACCGCCGCCCA
>CADAHD010000073.1 GCA_902787595.1 uncultured Lachnospiraceae bacterium | reverse complement strand
AAGCAAAAGCCTGTATTCCACAGCAGAGAGAAAGATCTCTTCATCCCCGCGCATCACCTTACCTGTCTTAATATCCAGGGTATTCTTTCCTACCATGATGACATCATTATCTTCCTTAAGCTCTGCCGCTTCCTTTGATCCGGCTGCGGGCGCACCTCCCCTGCTCCTTCTGATCACAGCCTTTATCCTGGCTATCAGTTCCCTTATCCTGAAAGGCTTTGCGATATAATCGTCTGCGCCCTGCTCAAAAGCCAGCACGGTATGTATCTCATCATCGCAGGCTGTAAGAAAAATGACCGGCACCTCCGACCTCTCCCTTATCGCCTTGCATATCTGAAATCCGTCACCGTCGGGGAGATTAACGTCAAGGAGGCATGCATCAAAGCATACCTCCTTCTGTATCTCTTTTAAACTGCTCTTCATATCACCGAAAGACTGTACTTCATATCCTTCCTGGGAAAGCGCTATCTTTAATCCCTCCACTATGATCGGATCGTCTTCAACTATAAGTATCCTCATACACTCTCCATACGTATCTGTTCTATGATCTGCGTATTGTCATCTTCTCTGTAACATATGGCAGTAAAAATATGCAAGCCTGCAAAGCTTATGCCAAAAGTCAGCAGTATCTGCCACAAAGGAAGGCTGAATATCATATGGCCGAACCTCATATCCAGCAGTATACGTAAGCATACCACAAATGCGGCGGTTATTAAAGCCGAATTTATGACCGAATGGATAAGCAGCCTGATATTCTCCAGCATCAGCATCTTTGATCTCTGGCCTCTGCCCATCCCCATTGAATGAAGGACCGAAAGCTCTTTTTGTCTGGCCAGACGTCTGCCCATCACGGAATTATACAGATTCATAAGGCAGATGATCGCGATCAGTATCGTAAAACATACTGCAACTATATCAGCTATCTTTGTCACTGCGGTCTTAAAATCCGTGTACTCGCTGATCAGGCCTGCTGTTTCCACTGCGCTGTCCCCATACTCATCTTTTATCTGCGAAAGCCTTCTTATCAGCTTTGAGTCATCCGTATTTACATCAAAGAGTATGAGCCTTGAATCTATCCCATGCGCAGCAATTCCGGCCATCTCATCGATCTTCGCTTTTGTGTCTTCGGATACCAGCAGCCACAGTTCGCTTCCCCTTAAGGTATAAAACTCTTTTATATCTTCAGCAGATACGTAGCCTGCTATCCTCACGGGAACAGTTACATCAATGAAATCCTCATTTTCCTCATCATACTCGTAAGTAAGCAGTTCCGTCATTTCACCGGCTTTCGCATTAAGCGGTCTCTTTATCTGATACACACTGTAATCAGGCTTTACTGCTCCATCCGAATCAAAACGGTAGTCATCGGTGGATATTGAAATATCCTCATATACCAATGCATTTATCTCATCTTTGTATCCGGAAACATCTATACCGGCTTTTTTTGCTATGCTGTCATACTCCTCCTGAGAGAACGTGATGATGTTGACCGCAGGATCCGAGAAGAGATCACCGTTACCCATGTAGGACGATCTGACCCATTCGGGCATGCCGTCAGGAAAATACTTTTCAAGTGTTGTACTGAGGGCGTTTTTGTATTCATCAGTGAATATATCATAATCAATGTGATAGGAATACATGTTGAAGTTCATTTCTCTGTATCCGCTCACTTCATCGGAGGAAGCTATCTCTTCTTTACCTTTTTGATACTGTATATCATCTTCTATTCCGAATCTATACGAATAGCTGCTATAGGCTTCTCCGGGTACGAGCTGTTCGCGGTTCGCCTTACTCTCCAGTATATCGGTGAAGCTTCGTGCAGCAAATGCCGTAATAAGCGTGAGCGCGATGAACGCCGTGATACTTCTGATTATGCCTTTGGTCGAATGAGTGTTTCTTTCCACGGATGCATTGGCAAGCAGCCTTTCCGCCTTTCCCTTTAACATAAAGTTCAGATATGTCCTGTATCCTTTCTTCTTAAGCTTTGCTCCGCCTTCATTCCCCCTTATGCTTTCCACAGGTCCCACTTTGCTGATCCTAAGAGCCGGTATCAGTGCGGAAAGCCATACCGTCAATGCGGAAAACAATATTATAAATACAAGGTTTACCGGATTGATCATCAGCCTGTATTCTATCTCACTGCTCCTGCCGTTTATCACATTGGATGCTATGGCCGATATGATCTTTGCAAAATGCGGCTTTAATAATTCCATCCCGCCTTTGATCACAAAGAGTCCCATGATGATACCAAGAGGCAGAGCTATCAGCAGCAGAGAAAACACTTCATAATATACACTCCATCTTTTCTGGGAACCGGTAGCGCCTACCGATGAAAGCATACCCAGATATCTGCTCCTTTCCTTAAAGGACATGCTGAAAACGTTGTATATCAGAACCAGCGAAGCAGCCGTGATCAGTACTATAAAGAATGCCTGAAAGAATACCATCAGGAAATTGAAGCTCTCATCCTGTCCCTTTGCCGCAAAGGAAAGCAGCATATCGTTGGAAAGTATCTTTCCGTTCTCCATAGGGATACATATACCGTCTTTACCGACATATGCAATGCCCGACTCTATGAGCTTTTCTCTTTCCTCATCTGTCCTGGATGCATCGATGAGCTTTGCAATCTCTCCGTAAACATCCGTTTTTGTATCAAGATCTATGGTAAGCACGAGATTCACTTTTTCATTATCAGCCACATCACTGCCGGTAGCTGTAAGTGCTATATACCCACCCTGTCCCGGCGATTCGTAATCAGGTGATCCCATTATGCCTACTACCGTGTATGTGCCCTTAAGTCCCGTAGGCTTATGGATCTCCTCAAATATATCATTCTCTTCATAACAGGGGAAATGATCGGGGACTTCTACTGTATCACCGTGAGTGACAGTGAAGCCCGTTCCGAACATCACTCCTCCGGGTTCTTTACCTTCTTCTTCGATCGCCTTTTTTTCTTCATCTGACAGAAATGCGTGAATATATCTTGTAAAAGCATCAATCTCCATAGTGTCTCCGACCTTTATATCTGCCCCTTCGTCGATAGCCCTTTTACTTATGATCAGTTCCCTGTCATTCTGCGGGAAACGCCCCTCGATGAGACTTATGTTCATCCACTTGAATATCTCACCGGAATAGCCTTTCAGCTCGATAAAGGGTGTTTCATCGGGATTTCCGCTTGCCGCAAATTCACTGTATCCAAGTGCTCTGGAAACTTCTGCCTTTTCTATGCAGGGTAAGGCTTTTATCTCATCGACTATTGTTTTATCCACATCATATACCTGCATATGCCAGCTTCCCTGATCTGCGGCCACGGCATTTTCCATATATTTCATAACGGTATCCTTGCCTATGAATACTGCTGTCATAAGCATTACCGTTACCAGTATTCCCAGAAAGGTTATGGTAGTCCTTTTCTTGTTTTTCTTCATGTATGTCTTTGTTACCTGAAATACTATTTTCTTATTATTCACTGTAGTACCCTCTTTTTCACACAATATTTTTAACTTTTTCGTTCCTGCTTATCTTTCCGTCCTCTATGCTTATCACCCTGTCAGCCTGCATTGCCAGTGCTTCATCATGGGTTATAAGTATAAGCGTCTGCTTGTTGACTTTATTTGATTCTTTAAGCAGATCGATTATCTCTTCGCCTGTCTTTCGGTCCAGATTACCTGTAGGTTCATCTGCCAGAAGTATTGCGGGATGGCTGTATAAGGCCCTTCCTATCGATACGCGTTGCTGCTGTCCTCCGGAAAGCTGATTCGGCAGGTTCTGCCTTCTTTCCGTAAGCCCCAGGTGTTCCACCACCTGATCCAGCCTTTCCTTATCAAGCTCCCTTCCGTCCAGCAGATGCGGCAGCGCGATATTCTCATCTATGTTAAGTACCGGCATCAGGTTGTAGAACTGATAAACCAGACCGATCTGTCTTCTTCTGAATATAGCCAGCTTATCCTCACTTAAGCTGTGTATATCCGTTCCGTCTATGAATACCTTTCCTTCCGTAGGCCTGTCCACACCGCCCAGTATGTGCAGCAGGGTAGATTTACCGCTGCCCGAAGGACCTATTATCGATACAAACTCTCCCTTATCTACCGAAAAGCTCACCTTATCCAGAGCTCTTACTTCCGTCTCTCCTTTTCCGTATATCTTTGATACGTTTTCACATCTGAGTATTTCCATTTTTCATTTTCTCCTTTATTTGATCATGTCATCTGACATTTACCACTTTATCACCGTATAATGACAGTCTGATGACTGTTTAGGTGACAATTTAGTCACAAAAAAAGACCGGGATCGGATTATCTATCTTTCCGTCCCGGTCGAATATTCTTTTCCGGCTACTGTTCTTCGTATTGTGAGATCACATTATTCTTCAGTCCGTTAAACCGCTTAAAAAACTCCTTTATAAGCGCATAATCTTCGTCAGTATACTCTTTATACTCCTCTAACCTCACGCTTATAACATCACCCGTATTCAGATCTTTATAATTTATCGTAAAGCTCCAGGAACTGTAATCGGTAATGAACAGATCGCTGTCCGGCCTGTTTTGCATGGTATCAAACTCAGCAGCCTGTATAAATAGTTCCAGTCCGGTGATATCTTCTTCAGTAAGCCCATAATCAGTGATAACCATAGGCGATGAATGATCCTCACAGTCGCTGCTCTCAATGATCCATTGTCCGCTTGCATCCTTCATCAGTGAATTATAATGACTTTCGCCATTCATATCACCGTATCCCGGGTGATAGTCTATACTCATCAGCTCTATGCTCAGATCTTCTTCGCTAAGCCCTCCGGCTACCCCGTCAAGTTCGTTTCCGGCTTCTTTGGCCAGTTCTACACAATATTTCTCAAAACCGCTCTCTTCAGCTGTGGAAGCAAATTTAAAGACCTGATACTTATCCTTGTCACCTTTCCAATACAGAAAATACCAGGGCCCTCTATCGCCTGATTCTGCGTTATCCGACCTGGCCTTTACACTGCCGCCCTCTATCAGATCACAGAATTTTTCCCACCGGTCATCATCAAGCTCCATCGTGCCTTTCGCCGTGGCATCCTCCTCCGTAGCAGGTCCGTAATCATTCTTACGTTCCCTGGTCTCATGGAAGAAATAATATCTGCCATTTGAAACATAAAACATATATCTCTGATAGAAGGCATCATAATTGATATCCTCTACCGTATAATAGAATTCACTTATATCATCAAACGCTATCTGTTTACCGACGATCTTTGCATTTCCGCCAAACAGGCCTCTCCCTGTATTCACTTCGTCGCCCCCTCCTTCGCATCCGCCGATCAAAAACACTGCCAGCACTAACGATAAAAAAACCATCTTCCCGAATAATTTATGCATAGCTCATCTTACCTCTGCTATCAATATAATACCGGCAGCTTATCTTTGGTTATTACATAAGGACTGTCATAAACGCGCTTCACCACATCAAAGTTACTGTACTGCTGCGTCAGACAGAATTCCTTTGACCATATCATGAAGGAAGCCCAGCCAATATGCTCATTATGTATGGCCTCAACATCCGGATACACGCCGGTTTCCCCCAGGAGTATCACTTTAGGCTGTGACGATACCTTTTCCATATTCAGATATTCTTCCTTGCGCGATGTATGCTCGTGAGCCGGAGGATAAAGATCCACAGAAACTATATCCACCACATCATCTCCGGGATAAAACTCTCCCTTGCCGGCATTCCATACCCAGATCAGGTTTGTAAGATCGTGTACGCGGGTAAATCGCTCATACATTATACGCCAGAGCTTCTTTGCAGGCTCCGCCCCTTTGGCTCCCCACCAGAACCAGGTCCCGTCCATCTCATGAAAAGGTCTCCACAGTATGGGAATGGATTTCTCACAGAAAGGCTTGAGCAGTTCTGCCATATGATCCATATCCGAAATAAGCGCCTCATATTCGGGCGTTCCCGGCGTTGCCGCAGCTTCCGCATCATAGTCCGTATGCTCCGTATAAAAGGCCTTGGAGCGACCGCCGATGGGCGAAAACCAGTGCCAGGTAAAAGTGATCAGGCCTTTCTTTTCCGCCCAGTCATAAGCGCACTGTAGCGTATCACGGTTTTCAATAACCTCTGTCATGCAGGGTTCATCCGTATCTTTTTCGTTTATATTGGGTGAATAGGAAAGAAGCTCAAATCCCAGCAGCGCAGGTTCCTTACCCGTGATCTCCCTTATCTTCTGCAATTCTTCCATGGGGATAGTCTGGGTATGCTGACCTGCAACAATACTGTCGCCTGCAATATCCGCAAGATATTTCATCACGCTCTTTACGCACTCCTGTGCCTTGGGATTGCTGGGTATTATATATCTGTCTTTCATTTGCTTTATGCCCCTTTCTTGAGTATATATAGCTTACTGTATCCGTATGTTGGTTATGGCGCATTGATCTCCTGAAAGCGCTATATAAAGATTTTTATTGATATTATTGATCAATGCTGTGTTCCGTATCTCTATACCTGCATTTTCAGTGCTTATGATAACGCGGTTGCCGACGATCTTAAAGCTAACGCTTACATCATAACCTTTCTTATTGATCTCTATCCATTCTTTCCATCCCTGAAATGCTTCTGTTTTGACAACGGAAGGCTCTGCCTTGCAGTCCGGATCACTTTCCCAGAATTCCCCGTCAAGCCTCATAAACGCCAGTTCCCTGTAACTGTTGCTGCTCACTTTACCGTCATCAGCATAAAACAGATCAATTAAGGGACAATGCCATACCAGTCTCGCAGTGGGCAGGCTCATAGTATGAAAGCTTAATCTCAATCCGTCTTTTAAGGCTATTCCCCGGCTGAATACAGTGCGGTCACCGTCCACCTGGATATTGGGTATGTCACCGTCCGGTACATTTATATAACTTATCTCCTCGGCTATCCTTGGGATATAATCCACCGGACATTCTTTTTCAGCCCTGTCAACTGCCATATCACTGATATGACAATGCGATCCGGTCAGCGCTATATACATGAACCTGGTACTGTCAGGAAGAGCAATCGTAAACTCCCTGATATCTTCACTGCTTATCAGCCTGATCAGCGCATGATCTTTGATCCTTACCGCTTCTATCCTGTATTCATTCTTATTTTTGATACCTGTTGCAGCACCGTTTTTGACTTCTGCATTTATCTTTCTGGCAGCCCCCTGCTCAACGCGCCCGTCAAGCCGGATCTCACCATATTCCAGATAAAGCAGTTCCTGTTTCTTTGACTCAGACATCTGTACACTGCCATTCAACGAATCAAAGAGGATCATGGAAGCATTTTTACCGATACTGCCATCGCCCTTATCCGAACTCAGTTTAAAACTGACCCTGGTCATCATGGCATTCAGATATATCCCATCCGAAAAACTGCTCCTGTATTCTTCTACACGCAACTCTTCAGCGCCGTCATATCCCCTTTGCTCTTCCCACTCCTTCATCTCGTATTCGGTGTCTATATCGATCAGGCGGATCATAAGTCTGCCATACTCGGGATCAAACTGTGTGCCCAGGCCTTTGACTATTTCCTCACGTACCTTTTGCTGCGGCAGCGGATCACGGTAGCTTCTCTTTGAAGTCATGGCATCATAAGCATCTGCAACAGATATGATCCTGGCCATTTCAGGGATTTCATCTCCCTTAAGGCCTTCCGGATAGCCCTTTCCGTCATACCTCTCATGATGGTAATTGGCGCCTATCTTTAAAAAGGGATATTCCTTGATCGTTTCAAGAACCTGAGCCCCCAGCGCGGGATGCTGCTTAATATATTCATACTCATCTTCACTGAGCTTGCCGCCTTTATTGATTATACTGACGGGTATGCCTATCTTTCCTACATCATGCAGTAAAGCCGCATAGTATATATCGTCACACTCTTTGTCACTTTTGCCTTTTACCTGCGCCAGCTTTTTTGAATAATTGGCCACACGCGCAGAATGGCCATGCGTATACTTATCCTTTGCATCTATCGCGTTGACCAGCGCTGTAGCAGTCTGCTCAAACAGATTTCTCAAACGGTGCTGTTCATTTTCTATTCTGTTCTGGCCAAGATATATTATGATTATGCTTACGATCGTGACAAAATTCATGATCAGACCGGGCATGCTGGCCAGATTATGCATAGCTATAATGGCTAATATCTGCTTGGGAAATTGTACAGCCGCGAGCAAAACGGCCACATATGCGCCAACCTTACGGTAAAGCACGACCATAAGGATAAGACATAGATTGGCAAAAGCCGAAAAAACACCCGAAAACGCTGAAAGAGGGATCGCCGTGGCTCCTAACATAATAATGCCGTCGGCGCGCGAGGCATACGGAACCATAGTCGCAAAAACTTCATAGATCAGAACAGGAATGATTATCGTGATCCTGGGGACGCCGTTGCGATCGGTAATGAATTTCCAGAATCGTTTTAATTTGCTTTCTTCCTTTATATTGCGTTTTAAGAAATGATCTCCGGGCAATACAGGAACTCTCCTTTGCATTTTATTTGATGCTATCACAGATAATGTGATAATTCAATCAAACACTTGATATATCTTATTTATCACGGTATCAGACGCATCATTTAAGACTTTTCAGATAATTCTTGTGTTCTTCTGTCACCCTGTAGCTCTCAACAGCTTTCTGTATGGCCTTGCGATGAACCCAGGGGTCCAGTTTGTGCTTTTCAATATAGATAATGGCGGCATCATATTGTTTGGCCAGAGCCGTGGCAAAATACCAGGCTATCATCATCTTAAGATAATAATCCTCGCCCTGCTTGTCAGCCACAAGCTTCAGATACTCCTTCTTAAAGTCCGCATCCAGGAATTCGTTCATCAGCATGCGCATGCCAAAGCGCGCGGTATATACATGCTCGGATCCTATCCATTTTTTGATGAACGGAAGCAGCTTATCATGATTCTTTTTATAAACCTTTGGGCTTGATTGATCGCAGACCGGCCAGCAGTCGATATACGGAAGGAACTCCTCCACCGCTGCCGTGCATTCATCGAAATCTTTTATCATCGCTATCATGAAGAAATGCACCATGTTTTCTTCATAATACTTATGAGGCAG